>OMTC01000064.1 GCA_900313845.1 uncultured Prevotellaceae bacterium | reverse complement strand
AGGGACATAGAGATATGGGAATGCTTTTGACGCATCGTTTTTGGGGATTGACTGAAGCGCTTTAGAGGATTTTCTGAAGCTTATTTGTGGATTGACTGAACCGCTCCTTTGGATTCAACTAGTTGCCGAGGGTTCGTTATCGCAACGGCGAGCGCTCGGCGTCGCGATGCCGAGCCTTCGCCATGTAAACGTTGAGAGCTCGGTTTTTCAGTAAAAGCGAAGGAAAGGTTCAGTAGAATCGAAGGAGAATATCTTCAAAAGTGAAGGAGAGCGCAAGCAAAAGCGAAGGAGAGGTTTGCTGAAGCTGCTATATAATATATTAAGGAGTAAAAGACATAGAAAAAGCATGAGCTACACGCACGTGCAACTCATGCTGGGAAAAGAATTGGAAAAACTATGTAATGTCTTTGGTTTCTAAAACCACTCATTGAGTGGGTTTCAAAACCTTCAACAATTAGTTCTCAAATCGGGAAGCGATTAGTTTCTGTAAGCAGGGTTCTGATACTCTTTCTTTTCCTCGTCGCTCATCTCCAGTCCGTCGAGCTGTCCCTGAGGGATTGGACGGAGGTAATATTCCTTAGGAATGGAACGAGTGAACGACTGCAAGTCGCGGTCGGCAGCACCTGAGCCAGCAATGCGGTAAGTGCCAGCACGCTCAGCCCAAGTCTGAGTACGAGCGAGGTCGAACCAACGATAACCCTCACCCCAGAACTCACGCATACGCTCGTCGAGGATGTAGTCGATAGTGATAACTGAAGGAGTAGCAGCCACGAGGTCTGCACTGTAGTCAGCAACGAGTGCAGCACGCTGGTTCTGACACCATCTCCATTTACCTGCACGCTCACGAAGCACCTTCACGAGACGCACTGCATCATCGTTCTTGCCTAACTTCACAGCAGCCTCAGCAGCGATGAGATAGATTTCGGAGAACTTAGCGATGACCCAAGGACGTGGGCTACCACCATTCACCTTGCTACCCAAGCTACCGTTGTTATCGCTACGGCTGATACCAATCTTCCAGTTGATTGGGTACTTGAAGCGGCTGATGTTGTTGAAACCTACCACGAAGTCAGGACGACCAGGGAGTGTACCAGCACCCACTGCACAAGCATTGGCAGAGTAGTCGATAGATGCTGCCTCTGATTCAGGAACGAAGCTGAAAAGAATTTCGCCAGCCTTGATTTGTGCACCATTTGCACCCTGCACGTATTTGAACGACTTGCCAGCCTTGTCGATGTTGATGTGATAGCTCAAAGTGAAGGTAGCATCGAGACGGGAGTCCTTACCATTCAGAGTTGCTGCTTCAGCGAAAGCACCACTGCCAATGAACGCATCAGCTACAGGAGCCATACGAGTCCAAGGACGACCGAGTCCCTGCACAGCTTCACGACCTACAGGGTCGGTATCAGCACCTGTTGGGTCCTTTGCACGGAGGAGCGTGTAGTTCCAAGTTTCCATCCAGTAAGCGAAGTTCTCAGGAGAGCCACCGCTACCCCATCCATAACCTACACCACCGTTACCATACTTCTCGTCTTCGTCGTGGTCGGCAGCAAGCATCACTTCAGGGTTGTTGTGGTCGTTGTCTGCCACATTCACATCATAGAAAGTAGGCTGGAGTTTATAAGGACCAGGGGCATTGAGGGCAGCGTTAGCCACATCGTAAGCCTGCTGGAAGTACCAGTTAGCATCGTGTCCGTCTGGGTCGGTGCGTGCGCACTCAGGGAAGGTAGGAATGCCGTTAGGATTCTGCAACCACCAACCGTAAGTGAGGTATGCCTTCGCCAAGAAGAGGCGAGCCACATTCTTCGTGACAGCACCACTCACGCGTGGGTTATCAGGTAGGTTTGCCACAGATGCGAGCAAGTCAGGGAAGATACATTTGGTGTAAACCTCAGGCACCGTGTTGCGCTTGGAGGTACGCACGGTAGATGTGTTGAACTTGAGTTCGCCAGCACCGAGGTCGAGTGGCACACCACCAAACTGCTGCACGAGCTGGAAGTAGTCGAATGCACGGAAGAAACGAGCCTCAGAAAGAAGACTCTCTGCAATGCCAGCCTTCGAACCATTCTCGAGCACACCATTACAAGTGTTGATGTTAGGGAAAGCAGCACCCCAAAGCACGTCGGCACGGCAGCTGGTAGAAGTCATGGAACCCACACCCGAAAGGTCGGCATCCTTGAAGTTACCATCGGCAGACTGTGCATAGGTGTATTCGTCGGTACCTGTCTCACAGTTGTTGAGATAGTAGCCGTTGCCATAGATGTAGCGCAAATGCGCATAGAGTGATGTCAAACCACCCTCGATACCTGTTTCGGTAGAGAAGAACGAGGGGTCGAACTTGCTTCGAGGCTGCTCGTCGAGCACGTCGGAGCAAGCGGAAAGCGAAACTGCCACCAGGCAAGCAACGCATATTTTGTTAAATATATTTGATTTCATATATATGAGTTATTGAGTTTTTGAGTTTTTAAGTTCTTGAGTTCTAAAAAAGTCTGTATCACCGATAACTAAAACTTAAAAACCTACATTAATACCTATAATGAAGTTACGTGTGGATGGTGTGTTGTAACCAATGATAGGAAGCATGTGCTTGCCGGTGTAACCTTCGAGCGTCACAGCGGTGGTACCACCGTTGTTAGCCATCGTGTTGGTTTCTGGGTCAAGTCCGCTCTCGTTCGTGTAAGGCGAGAAGATGACGAATGGGTTCTGCACAGTTGCATAGAGGCGCAGACGGCTGATGCCAAAGTTCTTGATAGCAGGAATCTGGTCGAAGTTGTAACCAAGGGTGATGGCACGAACCTTCAAGTAGCTGGCATTGAAGTAGCCGAGTGTAGAACCATACTTAGGGTTATCGCTGGAGAGGATGCCACCTGGCTTTGGATACTTCGCACCCGTGTTCTCTGGTGTCCAGTAATCCACATCAAGCTGGCCACGACGACCTGTCAGCATGTTGAGGTAACCGTTGGAAGAGTGGATAGCGGAAATGAGCTTACCACCAATCTGGAAGGCACCGATGATGTTGAGGTCGAAGTTCTTATAGCCCACAGTAGTGTTGAAACCACCAATGAGGTCTGGTTCCATCGAGATGATGTGGCGGTCGTCTGGACCAATCTGGCGCTTAGGAGAGCCGTCTTCATTGTAGCCACCCATATAATCCACCTTAATCATACCCAAGTTACCACCTGGTTCGAGAATGGCAAAGTTGGTGGTCTCGGTTGTTGTACCGTCGACGTTTTGTACTGTTACATTATGAACATCTTCAGCGTTCCACAGACCCACATACTTGTAGTCGTAGATCACGTCGATTGGATGACCAACGAACCAACGGTTGCCCACATCCTGCTTCTCACCCGATGAGAGGGCAACGAGCTTGTTGCGGTTCACGTAGAGGTTGATGCCTGCATCCCAAGTCCATCCGTTCTTGTTGTCGATGATGATGCCGTTGAGGGTGAGTTCGAAACCCTTGTTCTGGGTCTTACCGATATTGCCTGTGTAGCTGCTCACACCCGATGTGCTTGGCAGACCTACGTCGAGGAGGATGTCGCTTGTTTTCTGAGTGTAGTATTCAACGGAACCCGAGAGTCTGCCACCGAAGAGGCTGAAGTCGAGACCGAAGTTCCAAGTCTTACTGTACTCCCAACCGAGCTCAGTGTTAGGAAGTGCATTCACGAAGTAACCTGTCTTGTAGGTAGAACCGAAGTTGTAGTCGCGTGAAGCAAGTCCACCAAGGGTAGAATAAGGATTGATACTCTGGTTGGATGTTTCACCATAACCTACGCGGAACTTCAGTTTGTCGAGCCATTCCACATCCTTCATGAAGTTTTCGCGGTGGATGTTCCAACCTGCACTGATAGCAGGATAGGTGTGCCACTTGTGGCCTGGAGCCAGACGAGAAGAACCATCGGAACGGAGGGCAGCGGAAATCATGTACTTGTTGTCGTAGGAATACATCACACGGCCCATCCACGATTTCAAACCGCTCTGCCAGTAGTTGTAGTTGTTGAGGTTAATCTGTCCCACAGCTGCAGCAAGGTTGTAGTACAAGAAATTCTCTTCAGGAATCTGAGTGGCAGAAGCACCGTTCTGCTCGAAAGTGGTCTGCTCAGCTGAGTACATGCCTACGATGTTGAGGTTGTGCTTCTCAGCGAACGTGCGATCGTAGGTAATCAGGTTCTCCACAGCCCAGTTGCGCATCTGGTTTTCGTTGATGGAAGCGGAGTTTTCTGATTTAGGGTCCTTGTTGTTGATACCCATACCCGTGAAGGAACCGTTCTTGGAAGTGCGGAAGTTGAGACCCACGTTGATGCGGTAGCTCAGACCTTCAATCCAAGGACACTTCACCTCGCCGAAGAAGGAGTTGTAGGAACCGATACCCTTGTTTTCGTTCACCCAGCGGTCCTTGTTGGCTTCCACAATATCCTTGGTGAGAATCCAAGAGTCGTCGTTAGGCATGTGGATGAAGCGCTTCATCGAACCATCCTCGTTGTATGGGTCGGCAATTGGACTCATCGACAGCACGCCATAGAGTCCCACCTGTGAACCTTGGCGGATGCGGTAGCTGTTGTTGGTGGTCAAACCGAAACGGAAGAACTCACCTACCTTCTGGTCGAAGTTACCACGAACGGAGATGCGGTCGAAACTCTGTGTAGGCACCACTGCCTCGTCGCGGAAGTAGCCAGCACCGAAGCTATAGCTACCACCCTGCGTACCGCCCGAAACCGTGACGTCGTGCTTGTGGCTGATACCCGTCTGGTAGAACATATCCTGCCAGTCGGTGTTCACGTCGTTTCTTTCGTCGAGCGTGTTGGTGTACATTTTTGCAGCCTCACGCATCTTCACGTATGTTGGGCCGTCCATCATAGGATACTTGTGGAAGAGGGTGCGGAAGCTCACATAGCTGTTGTAGCTCACGTGTGCAGGAGTACCCATCGTACCCTTATCAGTGGTGATGATGATGACACCGTTGGCACCACGGGAACCGTAGATGGCAGTGGCGGAAGCATCCTTCAGGATGTCGATGCTCTTGATGTCGCTTGGGCTAATATCGCTGAGCTGACCCATGAATGGAATACCGTCGAGCACGATGAGCGGGTCGTTGCTGGCAGAGAGGGAACGCTGACCACGGATGCGAATCTGCATTTCCTCACCTGGCTGTGTGGAAGTCTGCGTCATCAGCACACCAGCGATACGTCCTTGGAGTGCCTGAGCTGCGTTGGTGGCAGCAATCTGATTCAGTTTCTCACCACCGATGTTGGCAACAGAACCCGTCACAGCTTCGCGGCGTTGGGTACCATAACCAATCACCACCACTTCGTTGATGTTGTGGCGGTCCTCCTTCATCACGATGTTGAGTTGGTTACTTGTGCCCACGCTCACTTCTCGGGTCACATAGCCGAGGTAGGAAACGACGAGCACGGCATTGGGCTGAACGTTCAGTGAGAACTGTCCCTCCATGTTGGTCACTGCACCATTCGTGGTGCCTCTTTCAATAACGGTTGCACCGATAAGCGGACCATGAGAGTCTCTTACGACACCCGTAATCTTTCTTGATTGCTGTTGAGCACTTTCAGCGTTGCTCTCAGCGGCCTGCGTCAACTGAGGACCCGTGACTCCGAGCACGGCGCACAGTCCCAGCAACAAGGCAGTCTTTCGTTGACTTAAATGCATAAGAATTGGATTAGTTAAAAATTAAATGTGTTAATATGTTGGTTTTCTCTCATTATTAGTATAGGTACGCTATTTCATCGGCAAAAGTAGGCTAACGGGGAGGAACGGCAAAATTATTTTGTAACATATTTTTTTGAATTTGTTGTATTTTCATCAAATCACACGAAATTTTTACGGAAACTACTATTTTCCTTGCATTTACTTATCATCTATTTGATGAAAACATATCAAGTATAAATCATCATTTTGGCCAAAAATAATCGTCCATACGTAAAAAACGAGCAAATCCATGAAAAAAAATCTAAAAAATTTCATTCATTTAAAAAATATCTATATCTTTGCGCCAAACAATGATAAAAAGCGTTAAAGATTTAGCTTAGGATTTGCTTCTTTTTCGCCTCATCAAAGTTCAAAAAAACATATTTAAATCACCTACCCCCCTACAACAAAAAAACATGTGATGCGTGTTCTGATAAAAAGAGCGTGGAGCGTGAAGCGTGAAGCGTGGAGCGTGGAGCGTAAGAGCGTGAAGCGTGAAGCGTGGAGCGTGAAGTGTGAAGCGTGGAGCGTGGAGCGTAAGAGCGTGAAGTATGACCTAAGGTACACGACACATGGAATCATTCAACGACTAAACACATTTCAACTTATCTATTATTCAAAAAACTCATTTATTAACTAATTCCAAAAAACTTACTTTATGAGAACAAAGTTTTTGTTTTTAGTAGCGTTTTGCCTGATGGCTGTTACGACAGCATTCGGACAAGGTCGCTCAATTCAAGGACAGGTGGTTGCGTCGAACGACTCGGAACCCCTGGTTGGTGTAGAAGTTGTGGAAAAGGGCACAGGCAACGGAACCGTTACGGATGCTAACGGACGTTTCAGCCTGACACCAAGAGGCAACAACCCAACGCTCCAATTTTCGTATGTTGGCTTCCTCACTCAGCAAGTGAAAGTGGGCAACAAGAACAACCTTTCCATTCGTTTGGACGAGGATGTGAAGGCACTGAATGACGTGGTTGTCATCGGTTATGGTGTGCAAAAGAAGAGCGACCTGACTGGTGCCGTGGCATCCGTGAAGGGTGACGAAATCAAGAACCTTTCCACTTCCGATGCTGCTGCAGCTCTGCAGGGCAAGGTGACAGGTGTGCAAATCATCAACAGCGGTGCTCCTGGTGCTGGTGCTGAGATTCGTGTACGTGGTTATTCTTCCAACAGTGGCGACCTCAGCCCTCTGCTCATCGTGGATGGAGTGCAGGTAGATAATATCCAGTATCTGGACCCAACCATGATTGAGAGTATCGAAATCCTGAAGGATGCTGCCAGTGCAGCTATCTATGGTGCTCAGGCAGGTAATGGTGTTGTTCTCGTGACCACGAAGAAGGGTGCAACGGGTGGTGCAAGAGTTTCTTACTCCCTGAAGGCAGCTTCGCAGTCATTGGGCAAGAAGGCTGAAATCTTCAATGCCGCTGACTATAAGGAGTATCAGAAGTACATTGGCAACATCAATGACGACATGATCAAGGACTATGCTTACAAAGACAGAGAAGTAGATACCGACTGGTACGACGAGGTGTTTGGAAACAGCTGGAGCCTCCAGCATAACCTCACGGTGAGTGGTGGTAACGAAAAGGGTCACTTCCTCACAGGTCTCGGCATCGTTGACAACGATGGTATCGTGAAGGGAGACAAGGATACTTACAAGCGCTTCACCGTTCAGCTGAATGCTGACTACAGGTTCTCGAAATGGTTGAAGATTTCGAGCAACACCTCCGTTGAGAAGTGGAAGAGAATTGCCGTAGGCAATGGTTATCAGTCGTTCCTCAACTCGGTTGTATCTATCGACCCGCTGACTCCTGCCTACGTTTACAACTTGGACGACATGGGTAAGAACATGAAGAACCGTTGGCTCTATGGAACCACATGGGACCCTCACGGCTACGTGATGACTCCTTCTTCCTACACAGAAGAGAATCCTGTTTGGTATGGAACATCCAAGTATATTGAGGATGCTACAGGTAACCCATTGGCAATGCGCGACCGTGTGAACGCAAGAAACAGCGGTCTGAATGTTCGTGGTAGCTTGATTGCCGACATCACTCCTGTGGATTGGCTGACTTATACATCCCGTCTGGGCTATCGCATCATGCAGAGAAACGGCCACGACTACAGCCAGCCTTGGTATCTCTCCTCCATGGCTAACAGCAGCTCATACAGCATTTCGGCTAGCACCGACGCAGGCCTCTTCTATCAGTGGGAAAACTTCGTAAACTTCAACAAGACATTTGGCAAGCATGATGTGGGTGCCATGGTCGGTATGTCGTTTACCAAAACTCATTGGGACAACACCAGCGTTTCTTCTTCGGACGCTGCTTCCGACGATAGCAACGGACAGATTCTGAAGGGTGATGCAGCTCCTAACTATCGCTACATCGACTTCCTGAACGATAACGGTATCGC
>OMTC01000062.1 GCA_900313845.1 uncultured Prevotellaceae bacterium | reverse complement strand
CCGTCCACGTCTCGCCATCGCGCATGTAGAGACCCTTGTTTGTGGCAATCCAAAGGCGGTTCTTGCGGTCGAACTTGATGAGGATGGCTTCGGCTTCGCTAAACGGATAGTCGGTTCTCATGTGGGCTTTCTTGCCCGTCGTTGTTAGTTCTACGAGACAGGTGTCGGTAGCAAACCATGGCCAGAGTAACCAGACGTTGCCGTTACGGTCGGTCTCCGTTTGGGCAATCACCCCCATAGGTTCAAAATGACATTCGTCCGTTTCAATATTGTAGGTCTGGAAACCATTCTGTGTGCTGGCGTAGAAAATGCCTTTGCCATCAATGCAGCCACTGGAATAGGATATGCCGCTGTCGTAGAGCTGGTTGTCGGTGAGCGGGATGGCTGTCAATCCATTGTCCGTGAGCCTTAGCAAGCCCTCGAAACGCGATCCTACATAGACGTTGTCGTTATCGACATTGATGGTCAGCAGATAATCGTTCGCGACGTTCAACTGATAGGGATAAGCCGTGAAGTTCGTACCGTCGTACTTAGTAATATAGTGTTCGCTCATCATCCACAGATTGTCCTTCTCGTCGATAGTCAGGTCTGTGATGTTCGCCTCGGGCAGGGCAGAATTGTCGGGAGTATAAAGCGTGAAATCGTTGCCGTCGAATTTGACGAGACCGTTGTTGGTCGCTATCCATAGACATCCGTCCTTGTCGGTTTCGATGTTGTTTGCTTTCCCGTAGGGAATGTTGTATGGTACCAAATCATTGGGCGTGAATAGACAGAGGTTATACATGTTCAACGCATCGTAGCACGCCACCCATATACGCCCGTCGCCATCAGCCCTAATCTTCTTGACGTAGGAGTAGGGGCTAAGCAGATTGATGTCGTATGTGGCTGTGCATTTCTTGCCATCGAAAGTGTACAAAGATGCGATACTACCCACAAGCATAGTTCCATCGGCATTGAAATAGAAGCCGGAAAAGTGCTGGTTGATGCGAAAGTTGGCATTCCTTTTGTCGTATTTCTCGATGCCGTCGTCAGTCACCTTTGCCAAGCCGTTGAACTCCGTGCCAACCCACAACTCGCCGTTGTGAAACGCCATGTCGGTAATGTAATTTCCCGTCATGCTCCCGTCGGCGCGTTTGAGCACCGTCTGATCGCCGCTCTGCTTGTCAATCTTTACGATGCCGCCGCCCTTCGTGCCCACGTACAGGAAGTTCTGGTCGTGGATGATTTTCATCACGAAGTTATGGCTCGAAATGTTTCGCCAGTCCGTTAGTTGTGCCTTTGCGGTGAGGGCAACAATAGCCAATAGCACGATGATGATTCTCCTGAGCATGAATTATTTTTGGTAAGGTTTATTACTTTTTGTTTTGTTCTATCTTTGGAGTAAACCTCACTTCGTATCCCATTTGCATGAGCATGGCTGACACAGCCTCTTCAGCATATTTGTTGGCACGTTTGCGGTTCTCCGCTGTGTCGTAACGTTTCCTTATCTTCTCTTCCACCTTCCGTTTCAGCTCGTTTGTTGAAGGTAGTTCCTTTTCCCAAAAACTCTCGTCGTCCGACATGAAAGGCGTGTTCTGAGTGGATGCCACATATTCAGGGTCGGGTAGGGTAACAATGATAACATTCAGTGTGTCAGGCTTGTAGATGATTTTGTCTAAATCAATTTTGAAACTTACTTTCTGTTTCAAAATCTGCACACATGAATGTTCCTCAGGGATGAGTCCGAGATGCTTTTCTGTGCGGCGAAGGGTGACATAGTCCTCCACAATGGCACTACTCAAATAGAGTTCCCCCTTCGGTCTTACGCTTTCGATGGAGATGGGTGATTTCTCGATGGCGATTTCTTTAGGATTCTTCAGTTCATCCACCCAAGTCTTTACGCCATAAATGGCAAGACCAATCAACCCACCTATCACGATGAGGAAAAGCAGATGTATCCATTGGCCTGTGTTTTGAAGACCACTCGACATCCAGTTATTGCTGTCTTTCTGTTTCATAATCTATTCTACTTCCACAACTACGTGTTCCCATCCCATACTTTTCACGATAGATGTGAAAAGCGTTTGAGCATTGCGTTTCACATCATCACCCACACTACTAACGAGGTCGTCTTTCAACACCGCTTCGTACCCTTTTCTTCGAATCTCCTCTTGCAAGGCATGACCCACTTCCGAGCGCAACCCCGTTGACATCTTCACGATACTTTTTTCATCGATATAGGTGTTATAACCCGCGTCAATGATTTTTGGTTTGGGCAGGTGAATCACCACGATGCTGCTGTCTTCCTCTATTTCCACGTTCTTGATACTTAGGTTGCGAAGGTCATACCCGTATTTCAGTGTCACCTCGATAGGAATGATGCATTTCTGGTCGCCCCATTTCCAAGTGTTGGGATTCTTCCAAGTGAATTTCTCGCTTTTACTCGAATCGTAGATTGCCACCTTGCGCACTTTCAGTTCGGTTGTCACGATGTCAGCCTTTTGTTTCAGTTCCGAAATAATATCAGCCTTGCCCGGAAGTTGCTTTTTCAGCTCTTTTTGAGGATTTTCGCAACTTACCAAAATCAGAGTGGCGAGACAAAAGACGATGTGTATATTTTTAAAGATATTCTTCATTTTCTCATTTTCGTGAAAAATTCTTCGTTCTTCATTCTTCATTTTTTATTTTTTATTTACCTTTGCAAAATAACAAAAAAATGATGATATGAAGAAATATTTTGCGTTGGCAATGTTGTTTTTTGCCACATTTTCTGTGTTTGCACAAAACATCTCTTTGGAGGATGTAGTAAATTACCGCTACATGCCGCGCCGCATTAGTGGACTTCGTCCTATGGCAGATGGGGAGTCTTATTCCAAGATTTCAGACGATGGCAAGAAGATTTTGCGTTGTTCCTACAAGACGGGGGAAGTGACAGAAACGCTTCTCGACCTCACCACAGCACGTGGAAAGAAGTTGGATAGGTTCTCTAACTACATCATTTCGCCAGATGGCAAGAACATCCTTATCGGCACCAATCAGCAAGCCATTTATCGTCACTCTGCCACTGCAACCTATTATATTTATAATGTGCGCAATCACACGCTCGAACCTCTTTCTAAGAACGGCAACTTGCAGGAAGTGCCAAAGTTCTCGCCCGATGGTACCATGATTGCCTTTATCCGTGATAACAACCTGTTCCTCGTGAAGTTGCTATTCAACAATGCAGAGAGTCAAATCACAACCGATGGCAAGTTCAGCCACATCATTAATGGAAAGCCCGACTGGGTGTATGAAGAGGAATTTGAATACGATTGCGCTTACGATTTCTCTTCCGATTCGCAGATGCTGGCATGGGTCCGTTTTGATGAAACCGACGTGCGCACTTTTGCTTTCCAATACTTCAAGGGCACAAGCCCTGAAATGACGGATTATCAGCTCTATCCAGGTACTTATGAGTATAAATACCCAAAGGCTGGTGAACGCAATTCCAAAGTTTCGGTACATAGTTTCGACATCAAGAGCCGTGTCACTCGTAAACTCGATGTACCTCAGGATTCCAACACTTACATTCCTCGCATACAGTTCACTGGAGAAGCCGACAAATTGGCTGTCCTCACTCTCAATCGCCATCAGAACCAATGCGATATCTACTTTGTGAATCCTCGTTCCGGAGTTGCTAAGTTGGCTGTTCGTGAGACAAACACCAAATACATCGAGACTTCATTCCTCCACCATCTCGATTTTTCGAGCAAGCAATTTGTTCTCCTTTCAGACCGCGATGGATATGCTCACCTCTATCTTTACTCGAGTGGAGGACAACTCATTCGCCAACTTACCAAGGGCAATTTTGTCGTAACTGATTACTATGGCACTGATGCCACAGGGCAGCATTTCTATTATGCCAGCAACGAAGGCAGTCCGCTTGAGCAATATATCTATGAGGTAGATGCCAAGGGTAAGAAAACCAAACTCACCAATAACAAAGGCTTCAACTCTGCCACATTCTCTGTAGGTTGCAAATACTTTGTCAATAACTTCTCCGACCTCAATACCCCAAACATCACTTCCCTCTACAATGCTTCGGGCAAGCAAATCCGTGTGTTGGAGGACAATGCTGCACTCAAGGAAGCGTATGCCAAGCTAAATATAGGTAAGCCAGAGCTTTTCTCTTTCAAGACTTCTGAAGGAGTGGAACTCAATGGTTGGATGGTTAAGCCTGCTTCCTTTGATGCCAACAAGAAGTATCCTGTGCTCATGTATCAGTACAGCGGTCCAGGCAATCAGCAAGTTCACAACTCTTGGGACAACGGCAATGCTCGTGGACTCATTTGGGAACATCGACTTGCTCAGAAGGGGTACATTGTGGTGTGTGTCGATGGACGAGGTACAGGTGGACGTGGCGCTGATTTTCAGAAATGTACCTACATGACGATGGGCGACAAGGAATCGAAAGACCAAGTGGAAACCGCTCTCTATCTGGGTTCTCTTCCTTATATCGACAAGGACCGCATCGCCATTTGGGGATGGAGTTTCGGTGGATTCAACACTATCATGTCTATGTCCGAAGGTCGTCCCGTTTTCAATTGTGGTGTTGCCGTAGCCCCTGTCACTGATTGGCGTTTCTACGATTCCGTTTATACGGAGCGCTATATGCGTACTCCTCAGGAGAACCCTGACGGCTATGACATTTCTCCTCTTCATCGCTATCAAAAACTGCATGGTGACCTGCTCATTTGTCATGGACTCGCTGACGATAATGTTCATTTCCAAAACGCAGCGGAACTTTTCGAACTACTCACGCAGGCTAACATCCAGTTCGAAATGCAAACCTACACCAATCGTAACCACGGCATTTTCGGAGGCAACACGCGCCGACATCTCTTCACTCGCATCGAAAACTTCCTCGACAAACATCTGCTGAAATAATCAATTAAGAATGAAGAATGAAAAATGAAACTTCGTTAAACGTTAAACTTTAAACGTTCAACGTTTAACGAAGTTAGTTCATTGCTTTATTTTAGGAAATAACCAAAAGTAATTCCTCCAGCCACATTTTGAACGTGGTATATCCACGATGATGGCTTGACCCCATCATTCCACAAATGAGGTAAACCAAAACTGTAGTTTGCACTGATTAGCCAATGATGAGTTGTGATGTTTGCCTCAATGTTAATGCCAGCATCCCAACTCCGCATTCCGCAACTGCTCTCAAATGGAGATGGTTCTTCTCCTACAGGAATCCCGAGAAACCAGTGTGCATTCTTTTCTGCGCGTATCTTTCCGCCTAATCCGTATGCAACATATCCTCCTCCACCGAGGTAAATATCGTATGTGTTTTTATGGCAAATACGATACATGAGCGTAATCGGCAATTCTAAATAGATGGTTCTCAAATAAATCTTCTCGTCTATGACATTTCCGTCGCTGATAGCACCTTTGCTGACGGCTTGAAGTGCCGTTTGAAGCATCCAATGTTTTTGGTGGCTGGTAGGACTGAAATAATGCTGCCAACAACCGCCTAATAGGAGGGACAGTCTTTCTTGGGTCGTGTTGATTTGGCTGTTGTCGTGACTAAATGAAGAGAGTCCCACTCCTCCACGAACGAGAAACCTATTTTCCGTTGTCTGAGAAAAGCTTTTGTTGCATACTTGACACAAGATGCAGAGCCACAATAGTCTGAGTAAGAAATCCTTTTTCATCATTTTGTCTGTTCTGCTTTATGTTTAAACGCGTACCAGTGCGATTGTAATTCATAAAATTGCATTTTCTCATACACGTTATGAATGTAAACTACTTGTCCTGTTGGGTTTGTGCCGATAGGCTCAATGGTTTCGATGGAATTGATGGTGGAGGACAATAGCAGCATTTTGGGAAGTAAATCGTTGGTAATCCTATTGTTTGCTTCGTTGTATGTGTAAGAAGAAACGCTCAGCCAGTTCCCCGTCGTTTCGTATTGAAACACGTAGATGGAATCTGCTGAAAAATAGAGATTATGAGGAAGAATGGGTTCATCCTTTGATGGGTTGTAATGCGTGTCGTTCTCATTATTGATGACGGTGCCATTAGAGTGGGTCAATCTCCATCCGTTGCCAACCACATATGCACGAAATCTCTCTTGCGAAACGCTGGACAGCCATTTCGAGCTTGGATAGCCTTCTTCGTCGAGAAAGTATGGATTTGGTTCTTCATAGTCATCTTCACATGTCATCGAGGTGAAGAGTAGCGAAGAAAGTAAAGCAAGTAAATAAATCTTTTTCATTGTTCTTTTCCTTGATAAGTTCCTATAAAAAATACTGCACCAGTGCTGGTCTCAGAAACGATATACACGAATGGGTGGTCGGCAAAGAATTGCAGATTCCGTTCCTTTATTTCTATAGGACCAGCAGCATTCATATCCATCCCTGCCACCGATACACTTGCCATTTCTGCTCCTTTTTCATTCACTTCGATGTATGATTTCTGTTTCATCATTGAGATGAAAACATTTTTGCCAATCTTGTCAAGTTGGGAGAGGTTTGAATCAAAAATGCGATGAATCCCTGTTTGCTCTAATGTTGGAATCATGTCGAAGTCGGTGGCCGTTCTGAATCGAGGAAGTTTTATTTCAGCATTAGTCGTGATTTGTGGACTATAAGCACTATTTAGTATGCTTTCCCATGTGTTTGAGGAAAGTTGGTTAATGACATCGTAGGTGCTGAATCCTTCGTTGGGAAGAAGAATACTCATTGTGTAGGCGCCTGCACTGAAAGGCAGAATAATCATGTTGAATGCTTCATCCGTATGCGCAAGAACCACTGCTTTCTGATGCATCATATCGACAGATTTCTTCTTTCCTGAGAGTTGTGTAAACGGTTCCGAATGTGTATTCTTTTCCTCAAATCCGTAAGTCCATTTCCCTTTGAAATAAATAGCATTGAGCAAATAGGCTATAGCGTTTGGATTGAGTTCGTCGAGAATGGAAGGAATGCATCCTTTGGTTTTTTCATTACACCAGTTGTTAATAAACTTTAGGCTGTTTTTATCCGCAAAATCCATGGAAAACACCTCTGCTTGATATGCCTTTTTAATGCTTTCCTTGTAGTCCTCTTCGACGACAGAATTCTTGTTTGAAACAAGTAAGTTGGCAATATTAAGTGTGATACCAGTGTCTGCTTTGGGTGCATTTTCCATAATTGTTTTGCAAAAATCATTCACGGTTTCAGCTGTCTGGCCGCCAAACCCTAAAGCTGTTGTGATTTCCTCATAGGTCTCATTGATTGCTCCTGCATTGATCATTCCCAATAAAAAAGTAGCTCCTAATGGAGAAATCAAGTTGTCGCCTTTTTCTTCTCCAGTTGTGTTATAATTTCGGAAGAGATTGAAAGCAAAATCATTATTTCTCTTCACTAACGCTTTTTGTTCGTATGTAAGAGGAATTTCTTTTCTTTTGGCAACCAAGCGGGTTACGGTATTTTCACCGTTTTCGCTGTTGTCACTGCAACCGCAGAGGCTGAAAGCGACAGCCAAAGAAATAATGGTAAATAGTTTTTTGTTCATGTTGAGTTTATTTATGAAGGTTGTATAATATTTTGAATACATGCCTATATTAATGTATTTTGAATTTAACTCCAAGGTTCACCGTTGGTGCAAATGGATGCTTCTTGAAATAGTGCTGAATGGTGGTACCATCATCGAAATAGTAACCCATGCCAGGTTCAGCGAAAATATGGATGGTTTCACCTATCTGATATTGAGCACCTATAGAAGCATAGACCGAAAATTGTAAAGGTTTTTGTTGCAAATGGCTTTTCATCGTATAGTTCAATTTCCCGTTTTGATAATTCTTAAGATTTTCTTTTCCCGAAATATAGGCATCAAGCGCAATTCCACCATTGGCATAGATGCTGAAATGGGATTTAGACCAAAGATGATAGGAAATACCGAGTGGAACACCAATATAATCGATTCTCAGATTTCGCTCTGTCATCCATTGTCCATTTCCATTGATGGCTTCGGATGAGAGTTGTGTGTAGCGTAGTCCACTTTCTATACCCCATCGAGGATGAATCTGATAGGCAATTTTCACACCAAGGCGAAGTGGAAAACGATGATGTGTTTTGTTCACCTGCTCCTCGTTTGAAGGGGCTTGATATATTTTTTTTATTTCCAGCATCAGTAGAGTAGGGTTGAGGTATTGAACGTTGCTATACCAACTGTTATCATACTTCTCATTTGAAGCCAACAACCCGCTGGAAGCATCTAAGCTCACCG
>OMTC01000060.1 GCA_900313845.1 uncultured Prevotellaceae bacterium | reverse complement strand
GAATGGGAGGAATGGTTCGAAGGCGATGGCAAGGTTGGCAGTGAGCTGGAGGGAGATGTAGATGATGGTCTTCACACGCTCTGGGTCGGTCTTGATGACCTTCCAAGGCTCTTCGTCAGCAATGTATTTGTTACCAATGCGAGCCAAATTCATTGCCTCTTTCTGCGCATCACGGAACTTGAAGTTGTCGAGCAACTTCTCCACATCCTGCTTCACATCTTTGAACTCGTCGAGTGTTGCCTTGTCGGTTTCGGTGAGTTCGCCACATTCAGGCACAATGCCGTTGTAGTACTTCTGAGTGAGCTGAAGGGCACGGTTGACGAAGTTGCCATAGACAGCCACGAGTTCGTTGTTGTTGCGAGCCTGGAAGTCCTTCCAAGTGAAGTCGTTGTCCTTCGTCTCAGGTGCATTGGCAGTGAGCACGTAGCGGAGCACATCCTGCTTGCCAGGGAGCTCTTCGAGGTATTCATTGAGCCAAACGGCATGGTTGCGCGAAGTGGAAATCTTGTCGCCTTCGAGGTTGAGGAACTCGTTCGATGGCACATTGTCAGGGAGGTTGTAGTCGCCATGTGCCTTGAGCATCGATGGGAAGACGATGCAGTGGAAGACGATGTTGTCCTTACCGATGAAATGGATGAGACGGCTTTCAGGGTCTTGCCAAACCAAACATAAAGCACTTTGCCCTCGGCACCTTCCACTGGCACTGGAATACCCCAGTTGAGGTCACGAGTCACTGCACGGGGTTTCAGTCCTGTGTCGAGCCACGACTTGCACTGTCCATACACGTTTGGTCGCCATTCCTTATGTTCTTCAAGAATCCACTTTTCGAGCCAAGGTTGATAGTCGTTGAGAGGCAAATACCAATGCTTGGTGCGACGCTTCACGAGCGGATTGCCCGTGTCGGCATTGTATGGATTGATGAGTTCATCGGGCGAAAGAGTTGCACCACACTTCTCGCACTGGTCTCCGTAAGCCTCTGGAGCATGGCAACGAGGACACTCGCCACGGATGTTACGGTCGGTGAGGAACTGTTGCTCAGCCTCATCGTAGTATTGGTCGCTTTCTATCTCCACAAACTTGCCTTCGTCGTAGAGCTTGCGGAAGAAATCAGCAGCAAACTTGTGATGGATGGACGAAGTGGTGCGACTATAGACATCGAACGAAATGCCGAAGTCGGCAAACGATTTCTTAATCAGATTGTGATAGCGGTCCACCACGTCCTGAGGTGTGCAACCTTCTTTCTTGGCACGAATCGTGACAGGCACTCCGTGCTCATCGCTACCTCCAATGAATAATACGCTCTCGCCCTTCAAACGAAGATAGCGTGCGTAGATGTCGGCAGGCACATACACGCCTGCGAGATGTCCGATGTGGACAGGGCCATTGGCGTATGGTAGAGCCGATGTGATCAGCGTTCTCTTAAATTTGTTTTCCATTTAAGTCTATGTTGTTTTTGATTGTTTCGGGGTGCAAAGTTAGTCAAAATCAAGAAGATAATCAACGATTGAGAGTGAATAATTCCATGCAAGAAGGAATTTGGGTGGGGAAATCCCTATCTCGTTTAGGGAAATTTGCCCCTCCATTTAGGAATAATACCCAGAAAGTTTGCTTAAACTGTTGTAATTTTGCAGCGTCAAAGAATCACAAAGAGCGACAAAGACACTCCAACAGGTGAAGAAAAGTAGCCTCAGAAGTGAAGCTCTAAAGTGAGAGAGATTCCAAAAGTTGAACAATAAAAAAATAACAAGAATATGAAGACCAGGACTTTACTCGCAACAATGCTTTTCGTTATGGCAACCGTAACTGTTAAAGCACAGCCAATGAGCTACTACGCAATGCGCGACAACGCACGTTTCCTCACCGACCGCATGGCTTACACTCTCGGTCTGACGGAACGCCTCATTGACGACCTCTATATGATCAACTACGATTATATCTACGCAGTGAACGACTATCTGGATGACATCGCCTACGGTTATCACTACGATGACTACATGGCTATCCTCGCTGCACGCGACGCTGCCATCCGCTTGCTCCTCACTCCTTACCAGTGGACTCGTTTCATCACTTACGACTACTTCTACCGTCCAATTTTCTTCCAGAATGCAAGATGGTGGTTCGGAGTGTACGACTACTTCCCTCGTTCTACTCACTTCTACTTCGGTGTACCTCGTCACTATCGCCACTACCACGGAGGCCACTACTTCGCAGCAATGCGCCCAGTACGTGGACACGTAGGTCCAGGTCACGGATTTGGTCCTCACGCAGGCAGAATTGGTGACGGATTCAGAGGCAACGACCGCATGCACAACGGCAACCACGGAAACGTGCGTGGCAACAACAATAACAGAGGTTACCACTTCGACACCAACCGTGGTGGCAACAACAGAAACAACGGCGGAAATCGTAACGACAACGTGCGTAACGATCGCAACCACAATGGAAATCACAACAACGGTGGATACAACGGCAGCTACAACAATGGTGGAAACAACGGCAATGTGCACGGTGGCAACAACCCTGGCATGAACCGCGGTGGTAGTGGTAGCAATGGAGCTGTTCGTGGTGGTTCTCGCTCAAACTTCAACAGTGGTAGCAATACCCGCACCACTGTTGTAAACGAACCACGCACCATTGAAGTTCGCAATAGTGTAGGCACTTCATCTCGCAGCAGCATGGGTGCCTCCACTCGAAACTCTTCAGTTCGTACCATCAGCTCTGGCAGAAGCAGCAGCCGTCCAAGCTCCAGCTTCGGAAGCGCAAGCTCTTCCAGCCGTGCTTCATCTGCAAGCCGCAGCGTTAGCACAGGCGGAGGCAGCCGCGGAGGTAGCGCAGGTGTCAGTCGAGGTGGTGGACGTCATTAAAAACTCAGACATCACTCAGAAGAATATATAAGGTAATAAAGATTGTTTCAGGATAACATCACCAGAGGATATGCCTCTCTAAACCTAAAAACTTAACGAAAAAAATCTATAAGGGTTAGTTAGTTAATAAAGAATAGATGATTTCAGTCGTACAACACACGACCATGAACTAATAAAAAACAACTCTCTTTCTACATATTTTAATTTATTGGTTCTTTTACGGCGATCCCTCGGGAGAAGGGTCGCCGCTTTTTTGTTTCTATGGAGACTAAGAACTATAGGTTCTCAATAACACATAGAGTCGTCTTTCTTGCCATCTAAAAAGGCTCACAGCAAAGCCAGAGCTTCATTCTCATTCTGTTCCATGATTTCGCGCTCACCTGGTCCCTTGTCGTTGATGCCGCAGAGATGGAGCACTCCATGAATAATCACGCGATGCAGTTCCTGCTCGTAAGGAGACTTGAATCGTTCCGACTGCGTAGCAAACTGCTCGGCATTGGTTCGAACCGTATCCAGCGAAATGAAGATGTCGCCTGAAATCACATCATCTTCGGAATAGTCGAAAGTGATAATGTCTGTGTAATAATCGTGCTGCAGATACTGACGATTCACTTCCAAAATCTTCTCATCATCGCAGAAGATATAAGCGATGTCGCCAACCTTCTTGCCATGCAGCGCCGCCACCTTCTTGATCCATGCGGAAGTGTCGCGACGACGAATCTGAGGAACTTTTACGTTTTCTGAATTATATGAAATCATTGTTTGAGTTATGAGTTAAGTGTTAAGAGCAAATCCTCTATTTTCCTATGCCCAGCACTTTCAATCCCGCCTGATAAATATCTGTCTCAGGGTTTACTATCTGATAATACTCCGACATTTCCCAGAGATCACGAGCCAAAAGACCTTTCAGCGTAAGTTTCACCTGAGGAAGTGTTGTTGGCAAATCCTCCTCTTTATAGTCAATCTTAGCCTTCTTCGTTTCTGCAAACAACTGTTCCATCATGTCCTGAGGTACTTCAAACTGACTGCGGAATTCGTCGAAGGTCTTGTAAGCCTTTTTCAACGACTTGCGATGCTTGTCCATGTACTTCAAACTCGTATTGAGGATACAGCTTTTGGCGGACATCTGGCGATAGAGCATCGTGTATTGTGTGGTATCGAGTGGCACATACACATCGGGCATAATACCTCCACCGCCATACACCACACGTTGCTTGTGGTTGGTCTTATACTTCAGAGAATCTGGGAAAAGCGATTTGAACAGCGAATCCTCACGAAGATAAACGGAATCGCGCTCGTTCGCTGCAACCTTCTCACCCTTGATGAAACGATTGAAGTTGGCAGTCAGTTCTCCACTCTTCAGTCGCTGATTGATGTCGTCGTCATATTCCTTCTTGCCGCCCATTTTATATGGTTTCTGAATGCAGCGACCCGAAGGCGAATAATAATGTGCTGTGGTGAGACGAATCACGGATTTATCAGGCAACTCAAATGGACGCTGCACCAATCCCTTTGAGAAAGTGCGACGTCCCACAATCGTTCCTCGGTCATTGTCCTGTATGGCACCCGAAACAATTTCTGCGGCAGATGCAGTGTAGCTATCCACCAACACGACCACCTCGATGTCTTTCAGCGTTCCCTGTCCATTGGCACGATACTCCTGACGCTGAATGGCGCGACCATCGGTATAGACAATCATTTCACCTTCAGGCAAGAACTCATTGCTCACTTCCACCGCACTTTGAAGATAGCCTCCCCCATTGCCTTGAAGGTCGAGCACCAAGCGGGTCATACCCTTCTCTTTCATGCTATTGACAGCCGTCATAAACTCATCATGCGTGGTTTGACCAAAACTACTCAACTTCACATAGCCCGTCTTATTGTCAACCATGTAGAAAGCGTCAAGCGTGTGGACAGGAATCTTATCACGAACAATCACAAACTCATTAATGCCTTTCACACCTTCACGAATGATGCCCAAACGAACCTTGCTTCCCTTCGGTCCACGAAGACGGCGCATGATTTCATCACGACTCATTTTCACACCAGCAATCGCCGTATCGTTCACCAACACGATGCGGTCGCCAGCGATAATGCCTTTCCGCTCTGAAGGACCTCCCGACACAGGCTGAATCACCACCAATGTGTCTTCAATCATATTGAACTGCACACCGATGCCTTCGAAACTGCCGTTGAGATTCTCCACCGAACGCTCCACATCCTTTGCCTTGATATAGGTGGAGTGCGGGTCGAGCTGTTTGAGCATTCCTTCTATGGCACTATCGACCACCTTCCCCTCAGAAAGGCTATCGACATAGAAATGACTGATGAAAAACTCTGCTGCCTGCACTTTGCGAACCATCTCAGGATTGATGGTGAAGGACTGAGCCTGCACAGCAAGCAATGAACAAAAGGCTATAACTGCCAAGAAAAATCTTTTCATGGGAGAAAATCTTTTACATCTTTGCCATACGAAAGCAATTCACGCACAACGGAACTGCTGATGGCTGAATATTGAGGTTCGGTTATCAATAAAATCGTTTCAATTCCAGTGAGTTTTCGGTTCACATCGGCAAGCATTCGCTCGAACTCAAAGTCTTGAGCCGTACGCACGCCACGCACCATCGCTGTCGCACCGATACTTTCTGCAAAGTCCGTCGTCAATCCCTCGTAGGAAGCCACTTTCACGCGGGGTTCATCGGCATACACTTTCTGAATCTGCGCCATGCGCTCTTCCAACGAAAACATCGATTTCTTTCCTGCATTCACACCAATGGCAATCACCACCTCTTCAGCAAACTGAAGGGTGCGGTCCACGATGGACTTGTGCCCAAGAGTGAACGGATCGAAACTACCAGGAAACAAACATTTCATTATTTCTATTATTTTTGAGTTCTCGGAACTCTCAGAGTTTTCAGGGTTCTGGGAGTCCTCCGATAAAAACTACTCCGCTTCTTCATCCTCAGGTCGGTCCTCCTCGATGACAAGATTATCGATGATGAAGTTCTGGCGCTCCATCGTGTTCTTGCCCATGTAGTATTCAAGGAGTTCCTTCACTTGGTCTGTCTTGCGCAGTGTCACCTGTTCCAAACGGATGTCAGGACCAATAAAATCCCTGAATTCATCGGGAGAAATCTCACCAAGTCCTTTGAATCGGGTGATTTCAGGTTCTGGAGAAAGGTCGGAGATAGCTTTCTGACGGTCTTCCTCCGAATAGCAATACATTGTCAACCAATCGCCCTTATCGTCGGGATGCGTGGTTTCCCATTTCTTCAACACTTCCTTTTTGATTTTACGCTTACGCTGACGCACACGGAAGAGTGGAGTCTGAAGAATATAGACGTGACCTTTGCGAATCAGTTCGGGGAAGAACTGCAAGAAGAAGGTAATCATCAGCAAACGGATATGCATACCATCCACATCGGCATCCGTTGCCACAATCACTTTGTTATATCGGAGACCGTCGATACCATCTTCGATATTGAGAGCCGACTGAAGCAGATTGAATTCCTCGTTCTCATACACCACCTTCTTGGTCAATCCAAACGTGTTGAGTGGTTTGCCTCGCAGCGAGAACACAGCTTGTGTGTTCACGTCGCGACTCTTCGTGATACTTCCGCTGGCGGAATCGCCCTCGGTGATGAAGATGCAACTTTCTTCCTTTCGGTCGCCGCGCGCATCGTTGAGGTGAATACGGCAGTCGCGCAGTTTTCGGTTGTGCAGATTGGCCTTCTTCGCACGCTCACGTGCCAACTTCGTCACACCTGCAATTGCCTTGCGGTCGCGCTCATTGTCCTTGATTTTCTGCTCTATCACCTCTGCCACGTCGGGATTGCGATGGAGATAATTGTCCACCTCATTCTTGATGAAATCACCGACGAATTTATTCACCGAAATACCTCCATTGGGTTCCATCGTGAGCGAACCAAGCTTGATTTTCGTCTGACTCTCAAACTGAGGTTCTTCCACATTGATAGCAATGGCAGCAATGATTCCGCTACGAATATCGGAATACTCATAGTTCTTCTGATAGAATTCCTTGATGGTTCGGGCGATATGCTCCTTGAACGCACTCTGATGCGTACCACCCTGAATGGTGTGCTGACCATTCACAAACGAATGATATTCCTCACCATATTGCTGGTTGGTATGCGTAAAGGCAATCTCAATGTCGTCGCCCTTCAAGTGGATAATAGGATAAAGTGCCTCCGTATCCATTGTGTCGGTCAAGAGGTCCTTGAGTCCATTTCGGCTGATAATGCGGCGACTGTTATAATAGATTTCCAACCCCGTGTTGAGATAGGTGTAATTGCGAAGCATCGTCTCCACAAATTCAGGTTGGAACTTATAATTCAAGAACAATGTGTCGTCGGGTTCAAAGAAGATGTAAGTGCCTGACTCCTCATCACTTGGCTTCGTTTCATCACTCATCAGCTCTCCCTTTTCGAACTTGGCAATGCGAACTTGTCCTTCGCGATAACTGCGCACTTCGAAGTGGCTACTCAATGCGTTCACCGCCTTCGTACCCACACCATTCAATCCGACACTCTTCTTGAATGCCTTCGAGTCATACTTTCCACCCGTGTTGAGCATCGAAACCGCTTCAATCATCTTGCCCTGTGGAATGCCTCGTCCATAGTCACGGACCGACACTCGCAAGTCATCCTCTATGTCGATTTCAATGCGCTTTCCAGCATTCATCTTGAATTCGTCAATAGAGTTATCCACAATTTCCTTGAGCAACACGTAGATTCCATCCTCTGCATGGGAACCATCGCCCAAACGCCCAATGTACATACCTGGACGAGTGCGCACATGATCCATATCCGACAAATGTCGAATATTCTCATCGGTATATTCCACAGGTTGCTCGGATACGTTCAAATCTAATTCTTCTGACACAACAATTATCGCTTATTAAGTATTAAGAATGAAAATATCATTCTATCATTATATCATCTTCTTAAAACATCTGCGGCGCTTATGAATCTTTGGATTGAAGAATTGCCACTGGCTTTGCACCTTGGTATTGTTTTCCAGTTCCACATTGGTTTCCACCCACTTGTAACCGCCACTGATGAAGTATGGCAACAAATCGTAGAAGAACAAAGCATTCACGCCTTTTCGCTGCCACTCAGGGAGCACTGCAATCAGCATCATCTCGATGTGGTCGGCATGTTTCCATTTCAGTGCTTTCAGCAGATGGAACCAGCCAAACGGGAAGAGCTTACCTTTTGCCTTCTGCAAAGCCTCCGCCAAAGAAGCCAACACGATTCCCACGCCTATCAACTTGCCGTCCTTGTCCACGATAGTCGAAACCAACTTAGGGTCAACAAAATTCAGATACAAAGCCACGTACTGTTCTATCTGTTTTTTCGACAATTCGGAATAGCCAAAAAGCGGTTTGAAAGCCTCGTTGATGACATGGAAAATATCTTGTCCGAAAGTATCACGAATTTGAGTGGCTTTCTTAAACTTGCGAATACCCACTCCGTAGCGGTCCATCACCATTTCCGACACCTTTATCAGACGTTCTGGCACCTCCTTTGGCACGTCCATCCTCACTTCTATCCAGTCGGTATCCTTCTCGAAACCCATTGTTTCGAAATGCTTTTTATAGTATGGATAATGATAGGCAGTCGCCATCGTACCGAGTTGGTCAAATCCCTCAATCAGCAAACCCTCTGGGTCCATATCCGTGAAGCCCAGCGGACCCTGAATCTCTGTCATGCCACGTTCCTTACCCCAAGCAGTCACGGCATCAATCAATCGTTGGCTCACTTCCAAATCATCGATGAAATCCACCCAACCAAAACGCACGGCTTTAACATTCCACACCTCGTTTGCCTTTCGGTTAATGATGGCAACCACACGTCCCACCACCTTACCATCGCGAATCGCGATAAACGGTTGGAATTCAGAGAACTCTGTTGCTGCATTCTTGTCTGATAAGGTTTTTGCCAAATCCACATACATACAAATCTGGCACAGCGTATGGATGATTCTTATAAAGCTCATAATTGAACTCTATAAAACGCTTCATATCTTTCTTCGACTCAACTTTCTTTATGATAATTTCTGACATAAGGAAACACCAAAATTAATGAATAAAGAACTATCTATCACTTGCCATGGAATCGTAGTGATGGCCCTATAGCAAACGAATCACTACCGCCCATAGGGCGCAGCACATTTGTGCTCTTGCTGCAAAGATACGTAAAAAACTTCGATTTCAACTGAAAAAAGATGCTTTTTACGACTCTTTTTTAGAGTTGTCGCATTTTTTTCAATTAATTTTTGCACAAATCATTAAAAATTCCTAATTTTGGCAACTAATTTGTGGCTTAATGAAGCAACTCAAGTTTCTTGATTTACTCGCCACAACCCAACAAAATGAATATATTCTATTCAGAGAGAGAAAGAGAATTAACTAATTAATTTATAATCATAACCGTTAATACACACTATTATGCGCATTATCAAGACATTGATTGCTGTCGCAGCTCTCTTTGCAGGACTCACAGCAAACGCTCAGACAAGTGCTGCCGACCTGGAAGCACAAGAACTTGGCTACAAGCCATACCCTCATTGGTTCATTCAGGTTCAAGGTGGTGTTGGAACAACATTCACAAACCGTAAGTTCACCGACCTCATCAGCCCTACAGCAAGTGTAGGCTTCGGACGTTGGTTCGCTCCTGCTATCGGAGCTCGTCTCCATGTCAACGCATGGGAATCAAAAGGTGGATTCAAGTCCATCGAGAACACTTACAAGTATAAGTATGTTAATTCCAACCTCGACCTCCTCATCAATCTCAACAACCTCTTTGCTAAGAACAATTTCCACCGTCTCAACTTCATCCTCGTGGGTGGTGTTGGCTTGAACTATGCTTGGAAAAACGATGACCTCATCGCCATCAAGAATCTCCCTAAAGAAAGCACAGCCAACGCATGGGGCAAAGGTCAGAACCGCGAAGACCTTCTTAGCCACAACCTCCGTGCAGGCTTGATGATTGACTACAACGTAGCAAAGCATTTCTCCATCGGTCTTGAAGTAGATGCTAACAACCTCGACGACCGTTTCAACAGCAAGTACAACGATGCTGACGACTGGATGGTTACCGCACAGCTCTCTCTCACTTACAAGTTCGGTTTCAAGAAGGCTTCTAAACCTCAGCCTGTAGTAATTGTTCCTCGTAATACTTACGATGAATCTCCACATGTTGACAACGCAATTGTCGAGAAGCCAAAACCTCAAGAACCAAAGCCAGAGCCAGTAGTTGTGAAGGAAGAGCCTCTCAAGGAAACTATCTTCTACCTCATCCGCGAATCGAATGTTGACCCTAAGCCAATCCTCGAGAAGTGCGCAGCATGGGCAAAGAAATATCCTAACAAGACGCTCACCGTTCAGGGTTATGCTGACAAGGGCACTGGTAATCCTAAGATTAACGTAGGTTATGCTAAGCAGCGTGCTGACAAGGTAGCAGCAGGTCTTGAGAAACTCGGTGTTGAGAAGAGCCGCATCACAGTTTCTTCTTATGGCGACACTGTTCAGCCATTTGCTGAGAACGACAAGAACCGTTGCGTCATCATCGAAGGAAAGTAATTGTTTCTTAAAAGAAAAGGCATGAAATGTAACGCATGTTACCTAAATCTTGGGTCGTTACATTTCATGCCTTTTCTTTTTTTTATTAAATGAGTAGTGCATGTCTCGTATTTTTAAAATATTATTTCACCCACGTCATTATATTATAGTAGGTTTAACCCTATTGCTGATGGTTATTATAAGGATACTATCTTTGAATTTATCCTTTTTAAACCCCATAGTCCGAGCTATTGAGAATTTCTCTGTAACTGACATGTATTACCAAATAGACAAGGATACAAATCAGGCAGACAGTAGCCAAGTCATTACTATTGTTGACATATCTGATATCAAAGACAGAAAAGCTATTGCATTAATGATTGACTCCATCAACAAAGCCAATCCTGCAGAAATAGCATTTGATGTGATTTTTGATGGGTTACAAGGAGATCCAGAAGGAAGCGATAGTATTGCAAGAGTAGTTTCAGAATTACCACATGCCACCTATGCATACATGATGGAAAATTATTCTGATAGCTTACATTCTTTCACCAATTTAAAACGTTCCTTCTTTTTTTGTGATGATCTAAAATTTGAAGGATATGTTAACGTACCTGAGAGTTCCAATGGTTCTGTTGTTAGGACTTTCAGTTTATCAAGAGTTTTTAAAGGTAATACTATCAAATCATTCCCTTTGCAAATTGCTAATAAATATGATGGCAAAGATAGAAGCGCCAATGAGCCTGATAGAATCATTAATTTTTCATATAC
>OMTC01000089.1 GCA_900313845.1 uncultured Prevotellaceae bacterium | reverse complement strand
AGCGAAAGATTGCACATAGGGAAAAAGTGTGTGTAAATTGGTGAAAATTAACTTATTTTTATTTGTAAAGAGGAGGAAAAAATTGTAATTTTGAAACGAAATTCAAAGGCAAATTAACTTAGTGTGCAATTATTTCACATACTAAGGGATAAGTGTGCAAAAGAGTTGTAAAAAACTGTAGAATAAGAGCAGACACAATATGTTAGAACGTTTTCTGAAGCAGAGCACCTTCACCTCGATGGAGGATTTTAAACAAAACCTTGAATTCATCGTACCTGAGAACTTCAATTTTGCTTACGACGTGGTGGACGCATGGGCAGAAGAAGCTCCCAACAAATTGGCACTTCTTTGGACCAACGACAAAGAAGAGGAGCGACGTCTCACCTTCAAGCAATTGAAGGAAGAATCGGACAAGGTGGCAAGCTATTTCCAAAGCCTCGGCATTGGAAAGGGCGACATGGTGATGCTCATTCTGAAGCGCAGACTCGAATTCTGGACCAGTATCATCGCACTCCATAAGATTGGTGCTATCGTTATTCCTGCAACGTTCCTGCTCACTGCCAAAGACATCATTTACCGCTGCGAAAAGGCGACCATCAAGGCTATCGTCACTTGCGGCGACGAGGAAATCCTCGACCACGTGGACCATGCCTATCCTAAGTGCCCTTCCGTGAAGCGACGCATCAGCATCGGTCCCGAAGTACGCGAAGGTTGGGAAGATTTCCAAAAAGGTATCAAAGAGGCAGCACCGTTCAAGCGACCAGAGAACTTGAACAAAGCATCCGACTATTCCATCATGTACTTCACCAGTGGAACGAGCGGTGAACCCAAGATGGTGATTCATGACTATACATACGCTCTCGGACATCTCAGTACTGCTGCTTTCTGGCATAACCTCAAATTCGACAGTCTGCACCTCACCGTAGCTGATACGGGATGGGGAAAAGCCGTGTGGGGAAAACTCTACGGGCAATGGATAGTGGGCTCTGCGGTATTTGTCTATGACCACGAGAAATTCACACCTGCCGACATACTCAAGAAGATGGAACAATACAAGGTGACATCGTTCTGTGCACCTCCAACCATCTATCGTTTCATGATTCGCGAGGACCTCACCAAGTACGACCTTTCTTCACTCAAATACTGTACCACTGCCGGTGAGGCACTCAATGGCGCTGTCTATCAGAAATTCCTTGAAGCGACGGGTATTCACCTCATGGAAGGTTTCGGACAAACGGAAACCACTTGTACGCTCGGCACCTTCGCATGGATGAAACCAAAGCCAGGGTCGATGGGTGTGCCAAATCCACAATACGACATTGAACTGCGAAGCAAAGACGGAAGACTCATCACTACAGCTGGTGAACAGGGCGAAATCTGCATTCGTACCGACAAGCGCAAGCAGCTTGGACTCTTCTGCAAATACTATCGCAACCCAGAACTCACGGAAAGCATCTGGCACGATGGACTCTACCACACAGGTGATTTGGCATATTTCGACAAGGATGGATATTTCTGGTTCATCGGTCGTGCCGACGATGTCATTAAGAGTTCAGGCTATCGCATCGGTCCTTTCGAAGTGGAAAGTGCATTGATGACGCACCCTGCCGTTGTGGAATGTGCCATCACGGGTGTGCCCGACGAAATCCGTGGCGAAGTAGTGAAAGCCACCATCGTATTGGCAAAGGAATGGAAATCACGAGCAGACGATGACCTCATCAAGGAATTGCAGCAGCATGTAAAAAACGAAACTGCACCTTATAAATATCCTCGCGTCATCGAATTCGTGGAAGAACTCCCTAAGACTATCAGCGGAAAAATGTGGTTGATGCAGATGCCTTGCAGATACCATTGATAGAGGCGATGCACACCCTCATCTATTTCAATCTTGTGGTGCCAACCCAATTCATGAAGTTTGGTTGGGTCAGTCAACTTCTTCAGTGTTCCGTCTGGCTTGGTTGCATCCCAACGCAGTTCACCTTTGAAACCAATTTCCTTCATAATCAGTTCGGCAACCGCCTTGATACTGATTTCCTTACCCGTACCCACGTTGATGTGGCAGTTGCGGATTTCATTGATATGGTCAACATTGTAGTTTTCCTTGTAAGTGTCTTTGAAATCCACATTCAGCAACACATGTACGCTCGCATCAGCCATTTCTTCACTCCACAAGAACTCACGCAATGGTGAACCTGTGCCCCACAGAGTGACAGCCTCAGGTGTGATGCCATAGTAAGCAAGAACTTCAAGAATGTCAGCCTCAGACGAAGAAGCATCCACACGCTTCACCTCACCTGTTGCCTTTACCTTCATCGTCACAGGACGCAAACCTATATCCTTACGCACAGCCTCCCAATCGCCTTCGTTCAGACACTTTGCCAAGTGAATCTTACGAATCATGGCTGGCAGCACATGGGAGTTTTCCAAATGGAAATTATCGTTAGGACCATAGAGATTGGTTGGCATCACAGCGATGTAGTTAGTGCCATACTGAAGGTTGAAGCTTTCGCACATCTTCAGACCCGCAATCTTTGCAATAGCGTATGGTTCATTGGTATATTCGAGTGGAGAGGTAAGCAAACAATCCTCTGGCATGGGTTGTGGTGCTTCACGAGGATAGATGCAGGTAGAACCGAGAAACAACAGTTTCTTCACACCATGTTTCCAACTCTCACCAATCACATTCTGCTGAATCTGCAAGTTCTGATAGATGAAGTCGGCACGATACTGAAGGTTTGCCATGATACCACCCACATGTGCAGCCGCCAGAACAACGGCATCAGGCTGTTCCTCATCGAAAAACTTTTTCACTGCAATCGGGTCAAGCAAATCAAGTTCCTTATGACTGCGACCCACCAAATTCGTATAACCCCTCTGCTTGAGGTTGTTCCAAATGGCAGAACCCACCAAACCGTGATGTCCTGCCACATATATCTTGCTATTCTTTTCTAACATCAATCTTACTTTTTATTTCACAATACCCTTTTCAAGATACTCGGCAAGATTCATACGGAGCACCTGTTCGGATGCCTTTTCAGCAGCAACCTTTGCCATGTCGTGATCCACCATGATTTTCACGAGTTCCTCGAAAGAGGTCTTGGATGGATTCCAACCAAGTTTGGCTCTTGCTTTCGTAGGGTCACCCCAAAGATTCACCACATCGGTAGGACGATAGAAATCAGGACTCACTTCAACCAGCACATTGCCTGTTGCCTTGTCAATTCCCTTCTCATCCATACCTTCACCTTGGAATTCGAGCTCGATACCTGCATGCTTGAAGGCATAATAGCAGAACTCACGCACGCTGTGTTGCACACCCGTTGCAATGACGAAATCCTCTGGTTTGTCGTTCTGAAGGATGAGCCACATACATTCCACATAGTCCTTGGCATAGCCCCAGTCACGAAGACTCGACATGTTGCCAAGATAGAGTTTATCCTGCTTACCTTGAGCAATGCGTGCAGCAGCGAGCGTAATCTTGCGAGTAACGAAAGTCTCACCACGACGCTCTGATTCATGGTTGAAAAGGATACCTGAGCAGCAGAACATGTTGTATGCCTCACGATATTCCTTCACAATCCAAAAGCCATAGAGCTTTGCTACGGCATAAGGGCTGTAAGGATGGAATGGCGTATTCTCGTTCTGAGGCACTTCCTCCACCTTTCCATAAAGCTCCGATGTACTTGCCTGATAAATGCGGCATGTGTCTGTCAAACCACAAAGACGAACTGCCTCAAGGATGCGAAGCACACCTGTTGCATCCACGTCAGCTGTGAATTCAGGGGAGTCGAAACTCACCTGCACGTGGCTTTGTGCAGCAAGATTATAGATTTCAGTTGGACGTACCTTACTAACAACTTGAAGAATCGACATGGAGTCGCCCATATCACCATAATGCAAGTGGAAATGAGGCTTACCTTCGAGGTGAGCGATGCGCTCACGATAATCGACTGACGAGCGGCGGATGATGCCATGTACTTCGTAACCTTTTTCCAGAAGGAACTCGGAAAGATAAGAACCATCCTGACCTGTAACACCAGTGATTAATGCAACTTTTCTCATAGAAATTGATGTATATTTAAACTGTTTTTTCGTTTTGTTTATCAATAAGTTGCAAAGGTACGACATTTTCAGTGAAAAAACGAAATGTGGAACGTGAAAAATTGCTTTTCAATAAAAAAGAGAAAATGAGAAATTCCCATCCGAATGGTTAATTTCTCATTTTCTCATTGACTTATTATCTCATAGACTTATTTTCTCTTTTTCCAAACGAACTTCTTTCCGTTTCTGAGATAAATGCCTGGTTCAAGCGTCTTGAGGTCGGCTCCTGCTTCTGCCACCTTCACACCATCAAGGGTGTAAATAGGAGCATCCTCATCGTTCGTATAATAGATGCCATGAATGCCTGCTGGAATCTCTTTCGTGACGTAGAGCACACCACGAGCAAGTTGGCTGTCATCCCAATATAGACCTGCCGCCTCATCAATGATGTAGTTTTCCAACTTAGGTGCGCCAAGGTTTTTCTCTGCCGTCCAAAGAATGACTGAGTCACCTTCCACCAATGAATAGCTATCACCCAAGAAGACAGAAACGGTTCCATTCATGGTCATGTTTCCAATATTTGTCAAACAAGCACCACCGTTGGAGCTTGTACCGTTGGCACATCTGCTCACACCCAAGCGCAACACTGAATTTGTTCCCATCGTGACATTCTTGCCACCAAAGCCCATAAAGCCAGATGAGCTCGATGGTCCAATGCCCACTTGCAAGGTTCCGTTAATCGTATATGCTGAATTGGTGAGATTGCCAGGCGAAGAATAGAGACTACCCGTCACACCCGTCAGTGAGGCACCAGCTGCCACAGTCAACGCACCCGTACCCAAGCAGGTATTGGAATTGATATGGATTTCGCCTTCGTTCACACGCACTGCACCCGTTGTGGTCCATGCGCCAGTAGCTGTCATCTTGCCTGTACCTAACTTCGTGAAATTCGTTCCCGTACCTGTCACAGCACCGCTCCAAGTGAAGTTGTCTTCGTTGCCCACTTGCCAAGTGTTCGAACCGCTCACAGCATTGCCAAATCCAATGGTGCCGCCCAAATTACCAGAACCCGTGACCTTGCCAATTTTGAATGTCTTAGCTGTATTGCCTACTGTGATACCAGAAGAAAGGTCGAGGGTAGCTTTTGGTATTCCATACGCATTGTCGAATGGGAACACAGCATTGCTACTGGTGGTTGCCTTAATGGTTCCTTCGAATGCCGACCAGTTACCTTGCAATTGCGTGCGCTGAATCGTGGTCTGAACATTCACGGTGAGTGTTCCTGCACCTGTCAATTTATTATTATAGGTAGCACGAGCATCAAGGTTCCAAGTACCTGTCTTGCCTTCCACCACATTCACATTATAAGTATAGTTGCTATAAGAACCGTTTCCATTGAAGTCACTAAATGAACCGCCTTGGAACTCAAGAGTCTTGGCTGGAGACAGACTGTTATCTGTAATCATGCTCACATTTCCTTGAGCAACCACCAGTTTGTTCAACGAATTGTTGGCAGTTGTCAAGCGCAGTGAACCATTTCCTCTTTTCGTGAGTTGAGTGCCATAGAGAGCCATGTTTTGTGTGAAGTTAGCACCTGTATTGAGCACACCTCCTTCTTCACCCACCATCTTCATCACCGAACCGTTCGTCACTTCTGCCGTGGTCTGCAATACAGCACCATTTTCAATGGTAAAGTTGTTGGAGTTTCTCACTACCCCACCCAAATTGCCATACGCTTGCGTAGCATTCGAGAGGGAGCTCACCACTGTGGTACCTTCTGTCAAGTGATTTCCACCCGTATAGGTATTGTCGTTCGTGATAGTCAACTTACCAGCGCCCGACTTATAGAGCACTGCTTCGCCACCAATAGCACCTGTGCCCTTGAAGGTATATGCTTTGGAAACATTATCCACAAATACTGTATCAGGAAGCACTTCACCACTGATTTCCACAGCAAATTTCTCGGCATCATCATTGAACAGCACATTATCGCCATTCACGAATATCGTAGATGCTTCGTCTGCCATGAGGAAGTTCTCATCCACTGAAGCATTCCACAAAGCACTTTCTTCTCCAAACCAAGCAATCGTTGCATTGTCGCGCACACCCGAAACAACAAGATAAAGTTTGTTGTCGCGCAATTCCAGCACACTCTTCTGGGTTGAAATCGTACCTTTCAGCACCAAATTATCTACACCGCCCTCAGCCACATTGTCGAACTCAGCAAGGAGATATTCACCTTCTGTCATCTTCGTTTCGCCAGCAGCCAAATGAGGAACCACTTCCACTACTGGAGCTAAGAACTCAGGACCAAACTGCCAGTTTTTCGTCTCGATAGTTATGCACTTGGCATTGAGCTTGTCGGCTGTGCCATCAGCATTCACATCGAGTACGAGGCGAGCACCAAAACCCAAGTTCAATGTATCAACCGTCACTGTACCAATCTGGTCCTCACCACCAGGCAACAACTTCGAAGCATAGTCCATCTTGATGCTGCGGAACTCACCACCATTCGTATGAAGCTGTGCAAAACGATTCAGCCAAAGAGCAGAGTTCTTCAACTTGCCATCAAACTTCAAGATACCGTTCCACACATCTGTATTTCCCGTATATTTCTGCTCCACTGCAGGCAAAACGAGTGTACCTTCGCCTTGCTTCACCAAACGCATGCCACCCGAGAAAGCACCGCCAGTCAGTGTCACTTGCGATTTTTCGTACTTAATCGTAGGATTGGTGGTGCTGCTACTATTCGTTCCTTGCACCCATGAACTGGCATTCACCGTCAGGATATACGGATTTGCACCTTCATCCACCGACACATTCATGTCGCCTGTCTCGCAAAGCAACACATGCTTGTCATTCAAACTTGCACCAATACTTCCACCATTGCCAACGATTTTGCGTTCTGTTGTCATGAGTGGAGGAGGAGCCATTGTAATGCCTTCCATCTCTCCCAAGAAGAAACTCGTGTGCACAGGCTGGTTGTAACCGATGGTCTGCCAAACCATGCCTTGACGATACTGATGGTCGTGCCACAACGTGTAAATCGAATAGTCGCTTGGCCAATTGGTGGTGAAAATCACCATGTCCTGACCACTGCGAATCACGATTTCCTCGCGCCAATCTCCCAAAATATCTGCCGACAGACATGGGTTGTTCTTCGAGTCGTTGTTCATATTTCCAATTCCAAGGAAAATTCTACCCGTACCCACCTTGTCAATCTTTGGCGATTTTGCCGTACCAGGACTATTCAGAATCTCCTCGCAAAGGTCACCATCCCAATAGATGCGGAAGTTCAAGTCGCCCCAATCTATTGCACCGTTCAGGTTGCTAATCACCTTGTCAGCCACAGAACTAATCATACCACTATTCACACTGCGTCCGATGCAGCCAGGGTAACTATTAGTGAAATTACCCATCAAGGCACGTCCGTCGTCAGCCGTTCCTTGCGAACGGTAATACATTTGCGAAGTGGTGGCATTGCGATAGTTCATATTTGGCTCATCCTCATTGCAGGCAAACTGTTCCAATCCCCAGCGATAAGGGTCCAAATCGCCGCAATGCTGAGCGTCGCCGTGTCCCAAACCAGTCGTGGAAAGTCCCTTGCCATTATCGTCGATAGTCATCGAACCGAACATAATCTCATCCCTTCCATCCATATCCACATCGGCAATGGCAAAATTATGATAGCCATTACCAAACCAAGGGTTCGACCATCCCGCATTGTTGTTCCAATACCAAAGTTGCGTCAACTTGTGAGTGGCAGGATCAACGTCGAAGGCTGTCATCTTATGCTGCGTGTAGCAACCGCGTCCCAAGAAAATGCTTGGCTTATGCCCATCCAGATAAGGAGCACCGAAATAGTGCTTCATCGAACGGTGTCCACCGTCGTGCTTTCCATTCGATGCACCACCCCATACCTTCACGTAAGCCTCTTCATAAGCAGGAGTACCATCAGTTCCTGTAAATTCATTGCTTTCGAATCGCTTCAGCGGATAAGCCATCCACTTCTTGCCGCCCTCACCAATAGGATAGAGTTCGCCCGTCTCGCCGTTCATGTAGAGCAAGTATTCAGCACCCACACAAGTGTATTGCGTGTTATAGACCTTTCGAGCATCAAAGTTTGGAGTGTCACCAACAGTGGTGGTCGAACCATCAGCATGATGAATGATGATGTTGTCTGCACCACGCATCAACACCTCTGCCTTGCCGTCCATATCCCAGTCGAAAGCAATGGCATCCCATTGCTCATCGGGACCTGCCATCATGTTTGGTCCCAAGTCAATCCACCAGAGCAGTTCACCTTTCAGCGTCAACACCTCTATGCGGTTGAAAGCCGTCGTGTTGCTCGTCTCACGCAGTGTTCCACCTGTGAAATTACGTTTCACAATCAGTTCTGGAACACCATCACCCGTCACGTCGGCAGGCACTGCATCGTTGTATTCATATTGGCTGCGTATATCATTGCCAGCACGGTCGTAAGCGGCAGGACCCGTGATTCTCAAATAACCCGTGTTCCTTCTCGTCACTCCATTATCATAGAAATACTCCGTCCAGCGCTTGACAGCCGCACATTTCTCACCCTCAACACCTCTCACCACGGCAGACACTTGGTACGAAGTCGATGTGTTTCCTGTAGAGTGGAGGAAATTGGTTTGCTTCAGTCCAGATGCCAACAAAGCACCATTAGCATACAGGTTGTAGGTCACATCGTAATATTCCTCACCGAATTTTCTCCAGCTCACGAAATTACCTTGACCATTCGCAGCAATCGTTGCCACGAGTCCACGGTCCAACTTGTCGGAAAAACGCTGAGCAAAGGCAGTCGAAACCATAGCCCATGCCACCAGCATCATTGTAATAAATCTTTTCATGAATAGTATAATTAGTTAAATTTAATCCA
>OMTC01000156.1 GCA_900313845.1 uncultured Prevotellaceae bacterium | reverse complement strand
TCAGTGGCACGACTTTGGTTGCTCTCCAAGGCACGCATCTCTTGCAATTTGTAGTTGTTGACGATTGCCTTCAGCATCGATTCGTCGAAATCGCCTTGCTGCAACTTCTTGATTTCAGCAAGCATCAAGTCCTTCACCTCGTCGAGAGTCTGACCTTCCTTTGGCAAACCAATCAGCATGAATTCGCTGTAGTCGGTCATCCCCTCATTGAAAGCCATCACTTCCAGCACCTTCTGCTTTTGCACGAGGTCCACATCGAACAGACCGCTCTTACCGTTCTGAAGCACGCTTTGAACGATTTCATAGTAGTCGGATTCCTGCACCTTCGCTCCAGGCATTCTCCATGCGAGAATCACCATTTCCTGCTGCAATCCCCACACTTCGGCACTCTCAATCTTAGTCATAGGACCTTCCTCCTGATACTGCAACTCAGGAATTGGACCGCTTGGCTTCCAATCGCCAAAATACTTGTCGATGATGGCAATCGTCTTGTCGAAATCCAAGTCACCACTCATGGAGATAGCCACATTGTTTGGCACATAGTATTTCTTGAAGTAGTTCTCGATGTTCACAATCGAAGGGTTCTTCAAGTGCTCCTGCGTACCGATGGTGGTTTGCATACCGTAAGGATGATGAGGGAAGAGCATCTTGTTTGACTGTTCAAACACCTTGCGGAAGTCGGAAGTCAGTCCACGGTTGTACTCCTCATACACAGCCTCCAGCTCAGTGTGGAAGCCACGAATCACCATGTCCTTGAAGCGGTCAGCCTGCACGATTGCCCAACTCTCGATAGCATTCGAAGGGATGTCCTCCTTATACACGGTCTCATCGGTGCTGGTGTGAGCATTGGTACCATCGGAACCAATGGCTGCCATCAACTTGTCGTATTCGTTAGCGATGGAATACTTCGAAGCCTCGTAGGAGATGGAATCAATTTGATGGTAGATAGCCTTGCGCTGAGCAGGGTCAGTGGTCTGGCGATATACCTCATAGAGGTTGCGGATTTTGTCGAGTAGCGGCTTCTCAGCGGCATAGTTCTGCGTACCAAACGAAGTAGTACCCTTGAAAAGGATGTGCTCCAAATAGTGAGCCAAACCTGTTGTTTCGTGAGGGTCGTTCTTACTACCTGTTCTCACAGCTATGTAAGTCTGGATTCTTGGGCGGTCCTTATTCACGCTCAAATAGACTTGCAGTCCGTTGTCGAGTGTGTAGATACGAGCCTTCAGCGGGTCACCCTCATAACTCTTGTACTGATAGTTCTTCTGTGCGCTGACACTCAGCACCATCGTCAGAAGAGCTAACAAGAAGAAAAAACGTTTTTTTATCATCATTGATTAAGTTTAGCACCACCCTTCACCCTCCCTGTGAGGGAGAGGGTGGATAGTTGTAAATGAAAAATAATATATGTTCAATAAATAATAGCGGAGAAACATCATCCTCCTTCACAGAAGGGCAGGGATTTACTTCACCTTAGCCAAGAATTCTCTCAGTGCTTCCTCCGACACATCGCCCAACTGGTACTCATGCTCTGCATCGTCGCGCACCATGTGGAGCCAGCTTTCGTAAGCTTCTTCTGCTTCCTTGAGCCAGAAATCCATGTCGATAAACATCGAACCGCCCAAGTTCTGCATCAGTTGCTGAGCATAATCGTAGGCATTGGCAGCATAGTCTGCATGAATCTGCTGAAGCACAAGGGTGAGTTCCTCAGTAGAACCTATGGCGCCTGATGTCACGTCATCCACAATGCGCTGAATCTCTGCTTGTGGAGCCAACAAACCGCACACATCCACCCAACGGTCGGCACCAGCATCATTTCCTGAATCGTGGCTGGAATTGAGGACTTGACGGATAAACAACTTGATAGCCAAATCATAGTAGCGGATACCCTTCACGGCTGCACTCCTCTTGATGCGGCAGTTCTGATATACGAATTCATCACCTTCTTCCTCTGCCACCAATTTCTCTAGCACCTTCTTGCCTTCGAGCACGCTCTGAATGATGAAAGGATTAGGGAAATCGAAGTTGATGAGGTCCTTGCGATTGCCTCTTGGACGGAGGTCGCGCTTTGGCCATTTGTTCACGTCGCGCCATGTGCCCACCGTCTTCACGTTGATGCCTGGCACCACATAGGTTCTTCCTTCGCTTGCCATCACATAACTGAATGGCAGAGAGCGCAAGTCTGGGTGCTGCGTGAGCTTACCCATCACCATCGTGAACGAGCCAATCTGTGCAGGCCAAAGAATATGGCTGCCCGAAGCAGTCTTGGCACCACGCTCCAGCACACCATAGTGGATAGGTCCCATCTTGTAGGCATGGTTGCTCTGGTTGGTGTTCGAACCAGCATTGTAGAAAGAGAATTCGCCACCAATGAGCAGCGTGCTCTTGTGGTGGGAAGTAGCAAACGGACCACAGAAAGCGGCACAAGATTCGCCATTGTCCATATAGGCATTGGCAAAAAAGACAGACGCCTCGGAACTGAAGCCCTTACCCACATGCACGCTTTCGCCCACGAACGAACTATACACCTTTGCACCATCGGTCACTGTTGCACCTTCGGCAACTATAGAACTTTCGAGAATCACGTCTGGACCGATGAACGTTGGTGATTCCTCAGAACTGAGAATCGTGGATTCGGTCAGGCAACTGGCACCCTGAATGTCGCAGGCATCGCCGACCAACACGTTATTCATATTGCGAAGACCCACGATACGAGCACCCTTACCAATGGTTCCGTGCTCCATGCGTGGACGTGCCGACACCTCGCGGAGTGCCATCTGACGAACAGCCTTGTTGTCGAGCATCAACTGAGCAATTTGTGCTGTCAACTTATCATACAACACCACATTCTCATCTCCACCTTCGTTGAGTACTGCCACTTCCGTTCCATTACCAAAGAGCGGAGTGCCCTGCACATTCAGCACACCCACATTGCTGATATACACGCCATCGGCAATGTCGTAGTTGCTGATATATCCATTCACTTTTTCAATCAAGCAATCGCTTCCGATGCTCACATTGCGCAAGGTAGCATGATGGATGCCACAACGCTTTTCAAACCCCTCTTCCACCTCAATCGTTCCAGACAAGCCTCCAATCGACACGTTACCATAAAAGTTCACATTACTAATGGCATCCACACGGAAGTCATCATCTTCCACTTCGATGCCAAGCCAATTCTCGGCTGAACAACCTTGTTCAACCAAAAGTTCGATTTCTCTTTCAGTTAGTTTTCGCATAATATTCTGAATTAATTATTTTTTATTTACATGAAGAAACAAGAACCTTTAGCGTAGCCCATGAAGAATGCATTTCACTCTGCTCATTAGGATGAGCAATTTCCATTCTTCATTCTTCATTAAAAGCATGCCTTATTCTTCCTCGTAGTTCTGATACAGAAAATCATTGTAAGGATATTTCTGCACATGCAACTCACGCACTTTCTTATACATCAGCGCCTTGAGCTCTGGGATGTTCGTCTTTTCCTTGGCAGAAATGAAGAAACAATCCTCTCCTAATTTCGCCATCCACGTCTGCATCAGTTCATCGAGCGTAATGTTTTCGCGCGTTTTTGGCGTGAGGTCGTCCTCGTCCTTCTCCACCCATGTATAGGCATCGATTTTGTTGAACACAATGATAGTTGGTTTATCTGCCGCACCGAGGTCGCCCAAGGTCTTTTCCACCACATGGATTTGCTCTTCAAAGTCGGGGTGAGAAATATCCACGACATGAATCAACAAGTCTGCCTCGCGCACCTCATCCAGTGTGGATTTGAACGAATCCACCAAGTCGGTTGGCAATTTGCGTATGAATCCTACCGTATCACTCAACAGGAATGGCAGATTGTCAATAATCACCTTGCGCACTGTGGTGTCGAGCGTAGCAAACAGTTTGTTTTCGGCAAACACCTCGCTCTTCGACAGCAAGTTCATGATAGTACTCTTACCCACGTTGGTATATCCCACCAAAGCCACACGAATCATTCTGCCTCGGTTGTTGCGTTGCGTGCGCTTCTGGGTGTCGATGTCAGCCAATCGTTGTTTCAGCAATGCCATTCGGTTACGAATGATTCGCTGGTCCATTTCGAGCTGCGTTTCACCTGGTCCACGCAGTCCCACACTACCACCTCGCTGGCGCTCCAAGTGAGTCCAAAGTCGGGTGAGTCGAGGGAGCATATATTTGTATTGTGCCAATTCCACTTGCGTCTTGGCAGCGGCTGTCTTGGCACGCATGGCAAAAATATCAAGAATCAGGCTCGTGCGGTCGAGTATCTTGATTTGCAGTTCTTTTTCGATATTACGAATTTGCTTGGCAGTGAGCTCATCATCGAAAATCACCATTCCCACCTCGTCGGGCAGATGCTGCTCACGAGGGTCGGTGATACCCGATTCCAAATACATTTCCAATGCTTGGTCGCGAGCATCTTCCTGTTGCTTGATGAATTGCTTAATTTCGTCCAGCTTTCCACTACCTATATAGGTCACACTGCTGGGTCCATTCACACGCTGAGTATATCGCTTAATCACCTTTGCTCCTGCCGTCTCTGCCAGGAACTCCAATTCATCGAGATATTCGTTTGTCTTTCGTTCGTTCTGCTGAGGTGTTATCAGACCAACAATAATCGCAGTTTCCACCTTCACCTCAGAAATCACAAATTCTTTCATTCAGTATCGTTAATTCGCTATTTTTATGATGCTTTTTCCTATGATTAATTGCTTACTCGTTCTGACTACCATCATCCCTTATTGAAAGCCAGACTTTCCAACGTGCAAAGATAAAACAAAATCACTTTTACCACAAATTTCAAGCTCGTTTTTTGCACTATCTTTTTTCATTTTTGCACTATCTTTTTTCTTTCTCCTTCCCCACGTCAGTTCGAGCTTCATAAAATCCTCCATTTTCGCATGTATAAACGCATTGAGAAATAACCACCTATAGGCTTCGAATGTACTGACATTCTTCTTTGATTTTCTAGAATCATTCCTTTGATTGTACTGAACTTTTCCTTCGATTTTACTGAAATGGCGAGCCCTCAACGTTTACACGGCGAACCTTCGCCATCGCAACGCCGAAGGCTCGTTATCGAAACGCCGAACCTTCGGCAACTAGTTGAATCCAAAGGAAAGGTTCAGTCAATCCACAAATGCGGTTCTGAAAATCCACTAAAGAGCTTCAGAAAATCCTCACATGAGCTTCAAAAAATCCACTAAAGAAAAGCGCGAACCTCGAAAACTGAGGCTCGCGCTTTAATAGAATGTTATCAAAAAAGTCCGAATTCATCGGA
>OMTC01000174.1 GCA_900313845.1 uncultured Prevotellaceae bacterium | reverse complement strand
AAGCCGAGTGAAAAAAGCAAATTTATTTGCATTTTTTCCGAGGCGCAGCCTAACTTCGACGAAGTCAACATTAGGCATTTTTCAATTTTTATTCTTCACGAATCCTAAAAAAAACGTAACTTTGTACCCATGTACAAAGCACTTTTCTTCGATATTGACGGAACACTCGTTTCTTTCACCACTCATGCCGTGCCTGAATCCACCCTCCAAGCCATCCACCAAGCACGTCTGAATGGGGTGAAAGTCTTTATCTGCACGGGACGACCCTTGCAGTTCATCAACAACCTCCAAGGTGTGGAATACGATGGCATGGTGTGTGCCACAGGCTCCCTTTGTCTCGATGATGAAGGAAACACCATTTTTCAGAAAAGCATTGCAAAGGAAGACGTGGAGCGACTTCTCACCCTCCTTTCCACGAACCCCATCCCTTTTCTCGCCATTTCCAAACAACACATCTACGGTTTCAACACCCATCAACCCGTGGTCAGTGAGGTGATGGCATCGCTCAATGTGCAACTCCCTACCCTCCTTCCCATCGAAGAAACCACCCACGACGACATTCTCCAACTCATCGGTTTCTTCACTGCCGAGGAAGAAACCCGCATGATGAACGAAATACTTCCTCACTGCGTGGCAGCGCGTTGGCATCCCTCCTTTTCCGATGTCATCTCTTCAGGAGTAGGCAAAGATGCCGGCATCGACCACATCATCCGACACTATGGCATTGACCTTTCTGAAACCGTTGGCATTGGTGATGGAGGCAACGACATCCCCATGCTCCGCCACGCCGCCCTCGGCATCGCTATGGACAATGCTTCCGATGTTGTCAAATCCCATGCTAACTACATCACCACCCACGTGGATGACAACGGCATTTACAACGCCCTCCGTCATTTCCACATCATCTAATTTCAAATAATTATTTTACCTAAATCAAAACCAACACGTTCGTATGAAGTTTCAAGTTTCAGGGCGCAAGCGCCGTTTCAAGTTGCAAGTCGAAGGTCAAAAGACAAAGGTCGAAGGTCAAAGGTTGAAGGCTTGCCATCCGAATGGCATTTTTCACTTTTCACTTCTCACTTTTCACTCTACTCCCCTCGCCCTTTGGAGAGGGGTTGGGGGTGAGGCCTTTCTCTTACTCGCTCTCTTCCTTCTGAGTTCAGTAACTCTGCGTGCACAGCTCACGCCAATGGTCTATACCCATGCCGGCGTGGAAGCATCGGAAGAATATCAAAAGGGCAACAAGTACCAGAAGGATTTCCTCCTGATGGTCAAACTGCTCGAAACCACCCACCCTGCCTTTACCGATGTTGTGCGAGAACCCTTCAAATTGTCTGCCATAAGCAATAAAGGGTACAAGCATCTCTCTCGTTGCACCAACGATCTCAGTTTTCAAATTTATCTCGAAAGCATCCTTTCGAAATTGAGCGACGGGCACACCGCCGTCAATATACATAATAACGTCACATCCATCTTTCCACTTTCCACCTATTTCGATGGGAAGGACTACTACCTGCAAGGAACGGCAAAGCCCTATAAAAATGGTTTGGGAAAGAAAATCAAGACCATCAACGGCGTGAAGATACAAAAGGTGGTGGATTCCTTCAAGAATGATTTCAGCTACGAAAATGAAGTGGGGTATCAGAGGCAAGTACTGAAAAACTATCTTGCCATACCTTTCTATTGGAACAACAAACCTTTCAAACGTCCCGACAACACGCTGCTTGTCACCTTCGCCGACAGCACAACGATACAAGTGAGCGCGGTTCCTGCTCCTTTCCAAGCGTGGGAGGTATATAAGCCCAAGCAAAACAGAAGTTTGATGCAAGTGAGGAGCAAGCAAAATGTACCGTTCTCCAAGCAGTTCTACGAGAACAGAAGCATTGCCTATTTGCAGTTCAATCAATGCACAGACCAATACACGCTGCGCAAGACCTATCAGGACCAAGGCATTCAGCTGACGCAGCAACAGGATTCCGCCCTATCGCTTGTTCCCAACTTCCATGAGTTCCTACGCGATTTCTTTCGGGAAGCAAAAGAGAAAAAAATCAAGACCCTCGTAGTGGATGTGCGCCACAACTCAGGTGGCAACAGCGAACTCTGTCTCCAGCTCCTATCCTATCTCAGACCTAACTCATTGCTAACAACGAACAGGACCTACATCCGTTGCTCTGCGTTTTATGAGAAATACTATCAGGAGGCATCCCGAAAGGTGGAACGCAGCATCAGGACACAAAACTCGGGAGAACTCAATCCAAACACGCTCTACAACGCTGCCACGGGTAAAAGTCTCGAGGATGAACTGGGTTGGAGAGAAAGTAAGTCATCAAGAGGGAGGTTCCTGCCGAACCTCATTAATCACTCCGTCGATTCTCTTTTCGTTGGGGATATCATTTTTATCCAGGACGAGGACACCTACAGCAGTGCTGGCATGCTCATCACGATGGCATACGACAACCATATCGGCATCGTCATCGGAGGACCCAGTTCCTACAATGCCACGTCCTACGGCGACATCCTCCCTTGGAGCCTGCCCAACACACAAACCACAGGAACTATCAGTCACAAACTCTTTCTCCGTCCCAACTACATGGACTACAATGACATTCAACTGCAACCCGACGAAATCATCATCCCTTCGTGGGAAGAAGTCTGCAAGGACTTCGACCCTTGCTGGAGCTGGGTGCTGAAGAATTTCTAATGCCTATTTAGTCTATCTGCTTGCCAGTGTAGAGCTGGTAGTATTTGCCTTGCTTGGCAAGGAGTTCGTCGTGATTGCCCTGCTCGATGATGCGTCCGTGGTCCATCACACAGATGATGTCAGAATTACGGACGGTGGAGAGACGATGGGCAATGACAAAGGTGGAACGCCCTTCCATGATGTGGTCCATTCCCTCTTGCACTAATCGCTCCGTGCGCGTGTCGATGCTCGACGTGGCTTCGTCGAGGATGAGCGCTGGAGGATTGGCAACGGCGGCACGGGCAATGGCAAGCAACTGACGCTCTCCCTGACTGAGGTTGCCTCCGTCGGCAGTGAGCATGGTGTCGTAACCCTCCGAAAGACGTAGGATGAAGTCGTCGGCATTCACCAGTTCGGCAGCTGCACGGCATTCCTCATCGGTGGCATCGAGTCGTCCGTAACGGATATTCTCCATCACGGTACCCGTGAAGAGATGGGTTTCCTGAAGCACCATGCCGAGGGAACGGCGCAAGTCCTCGCGGTGAATCTTGCGAATGTCGATGTGGTCGTAGAGGATACGTCCGTCCTGAATGTCGTAGAAACGATTGATGAGGTTGGTGATGGTAGTCTTTCCTGCTCCCGTTCCTCCCACGAGGGCTATCTTCTGTCCTGCATCAGTGTCGAGCTCTATATCGAAAAGCACTTGTTTCTCTGGAACGTATGAGAAATCCACCTGCGTGAAATCCACTTCTCCCCGCTGCTGAATGAGTCCGAAGTCCGCATGTTGATGGTCGGACTCGTCGGTCTTTCCTTGTATGTGGGTGAATTCAGCCTTTGGCACCTTCCATGCCCAAATGCCTGTGCGCTCCTTCGACTCCGAAAGGGTTCCATCGTCGTTCCTCTTCGCATTCACCAAACGTATGCATGCCTCGTCGTCCTTCTCGGGCGTGGCATCCATGAGGTCGAACACTCGTCCTGCACCTGCCAATGCCTGAACCACATTGTTGATTTGTTGACTGAGATGGGAAACGGGTTGAGTAAAATTCTTGATGAGTGTGAGGAAAGAAACCAAGGTACCGATGGTGAGCGTGGCACCCAGGGGCGACTTCAGCGCGATGGTGGCTCCGAGGATGGCACAAAGCACATAGATGAGGTTGGAGAGGTTGCCATTGACAGGCATCACGATGTTGGCTTCACGATTGGCGTTGTTGGAACTGTCGCGCACTGCCTCGTTGTATGTTTCGAAACGCGCGATGGCTTCCTCCTCGTGGCAGAAGGTCTTCACCACTTTCTGTCCTGTGAGCAACTCTTCTATATAGCCGTTCATGGCTCCGAGATTCTGCTGACGTGCCTTGAAATGACGTGCGGAACGATTTCCGAGCACACGGGTGACAAAGACCATCACGCTGGTCATGAGAACAACAAGGAGGGTGAGAGGCCAACTCAGCACACACATGCTGACGAAGGTGATGCTGATGGTGATGAGGGACGAAAAGACACTTGGTATGCTTTGCCCAATGAGTTGGCGAAGCGTATCGACATCGTTGGTATAGACCGACATGATGTCGCCATGCGCATGGGAGTCGAAATAGCCAATCGGCAACTGCTCCATGTGCTCGAAGAGGTCGGTGCGAAGACGCAGCAAGGTGCCCTGCCCCACATTGATCATCAGGCGGTTGTTGACATAGGAGCAGATGATGCCGACTATGAGGACGGCAGCAAGAGTGAAGAGTGTGCGGGCAAGCGGTGCGAAATCGGGATTCTCGCTTTGGGTGAGTGGGACGATATAGTCGTCAATGAGGGTGCGCGTGAAGAGCGTGGAGACAAGGGTCGTGACGGAGTTGATGATGATACACAGCATCACAACTCCCAGCGAGAGCTTGTAGTTGCGAGTGACATAGCCGAAGATGCGTTTCACCCCCCCTCCCGACCTCCCCGAGGGGAGGAGAGAAAAGAGAAAATTGAAAAGTGAAAAATGAGTCAACAAATGAACACAAATGGAACACAAATAATATATTTGAGATAATTTGTGGAAATTTGTTGACTGAAAAACTATTCAGGAGCATCGAAGTCGGCTTCGCCCTCCATCTGGATGCGGTAGATTTCCTGATATAGTTTGTTGGTCTTGAGCAGGTTCTCGTGGGTGTCGAACCCATTCACCCGACCACTCTCCATCACGATAATGCGGTCGGCATCCTGCACACTCTGAATGCGCTGAGCGATGATGAGTTTCGTGGTGTTTGGTATCTCCTCACGGAAAGCACGACGAATCTTTGCATCGGTGGCGGTGTCGCACGCACTGGTGGAGTCGTCAAGCACAAGAATCTTTGGTGTCTTCAGCAGGGCACGCGCAATGCAAAGGCGCTGCTTCTGACCTCCCGACACGTTGTTGCCGTTCTGCTCAATCATCGTGTTGTATTTGTCAGGCATTTGTTCGATGAACTCATCTGCCTGTGCTAACTGACAGGCACGCATGCATTCCTCCAACGTGGCATCGGTCTTTCCCCAGCGCAGGTTGTCGAGAATCGTTCCCGAGAAAAGCACATTCTTTTGTAGAACCATCGCCACTTCGTTACGCAGCACATCCATGTCGTAGCATTTCACATCCACGCCGCCTACGAGGACCGATCCCTTCGAAGCATCGTAGAGACGGCTGACAAGCATTCCCAAAGTACTCTTTCCACAACCCGTTCCACCAATGATTCCGATGGTCTCGCCGGAATTGATATGCAGGGTAATATCCCTAATGGCGTACTCCCCATTGCCGTAGGAGAAGCAGCACGCCTTGAAGTCGATGCTTCCGTCGGCTACCTCGGTGACTGCATTCTCAGGCGTGAAGATAGTCGCCTTTTCGTCAATCACTTCTGCCACACGCCGTCCACTTGCCGCACTCATGGTGAGCATGACGAAAATCATGGACAGCATCATCAGCGAACTCATGATGGTCATCACGTAAGTGAAAAGGGAAGTGAGCTGACCAGTGGTCAAATCGCCAACCACGATGAAGTGGGCACCAAACCAAGAAAGGGCGATGATACAGCCGTAAATGACGGTCGTCATCACAGGATTGTTGATGGCTTGGAGACTCTCGGTACGAACAAAGAGATGGTAGAGGTTCTCTGCTGCCTTCTTGAATTTGGTGTTCTCGAAATCCTCACGCACAAAAGCCTTCACCACACGGATAGCCTGCACATTTTCCTGCACGGAATTGTTGAGGTCGTCGTAGCGCTCAAACACCTGTGCAAAGAGTTTCACGGTCTTACTGATGATGAGATAGAGGGCTGTGCTAAGAATTACAAGTGCCACCACGAAGATAAGACTCATCTTCGTGTTGATAAAGACACACATGAAAACACTGAATATCAAGTTGAGCGGTGCACGAACCGAAATGCGGAGAATCTGTTGAAAAGCACTTTGCAAATTCGACACATCGGTCGTCATGCGGGTGACAAGTCCTGCCGAAGAGAACTTGTCGATATTGGCAAAGGAAAAAGTCTGGATATTGCGAAACATGGCATTTCGCAGATTATAGGCAAAGCCTGTGGATGCCAAAGCAGAAAAGCGTCCCGACAGAATGCCAAACACCAACGAGACAAACGCCATAATCAGCATGATGACGCCATAGAACACCACCTTACGTACGTCGCCTGCCATGATTCCACGGTCGATAATCCACGACGTGACGTAAGGAATGAGCACACCCATCACTACTTCCAAGGAAGTGAAGATGGGTGTGAGAATAGAAGCTGTCTTAAACTGCTTAACCTGATTTAATAACGTTTTCAGCATTCCCCGTGGGAAATTAAAAATGAAAAATTAATAATTAAAAATGTATTTTAGTTTATGTAATTTTCATTCTTCATTCTTTATTCTTCATTCTTCATTTATTTTCTTTCACCAACTTCACGTTCTGGAGCGTGAGCTTGGCAGTCGCAGAGTTGATGTCCTTGTCAGTTTTCCAATAGGTGATAGTGGAATTGGAAATGAAGATGTCCTTCACGCAGTCCAAACCGTCAATGCCCGAAGCCTTGATGCCCACCTTGGCACCACGACAAACCACACGGTCGATATGGATGTCTTGGAAGTGAGGGACAAAC
>OMTC01000364.1 GCA_900313845.1 uncultured Prevotellaceae bacterium | reverse complement strand
ATGATGCTTCAGCGTGTGCACATTCGCCGAGCGCAGCATCTTATAGAAAATCAGCATCGGAGCATGTGCCACGAAGAACACCATCGAGTGCTGACCGATATAATTCACCACTGGCACGCGAGGCATCTTGATGTTCAACAGCACGCCACTGATGCCACAAAGCGAGCAAATCGTGCATGCCATGATGCTCCACATGTTGCCATCCCACTTGTTGTCCGACATCTCATATTCCCCATGATGGTAGATGTTCATATACACGAACACTGCCACGAGCACCAACGACACAGCGATGCGCACAGGGTGGTTCAAACGATTCAGCAACCATTTCCACACGCGTCCGAGGAAGAAGAGGAAAATGCCAAAGAACACGTTGTTCAGACTGAACCACAGTGGGTTGCCCATCGTGTAGAGCCAATAGCTCACAAACGGAAACGCCAGCACAATCCAGCGCAATCCTCTCACCTTCTGCAAGAAATGCATGCCGATATAGGCAACGAAGAACGAGAAAAGGAACCAGCAAGGGATATTGCCATAGAACGAGCTCGTGTTCCAGATGTGCTCCCAGCAGATTTCCTTCACCATCGCGTTTTTCTCGTCGAGGATGAACCATGCAAAGAAGAAGTAAATGGCATTGCCGATAGCGCCCCACACGAAGTAAGGAATCATCAGGCGCTTGAACTTGTCCTTGCAGTATTCCCACGACTTTCCGCTCACCGTCTTGTTGAAATAGCCTGCCTTGAAGAAGAAGAACGACATGAAGAAATACGTCCACCACATAATCGTGGTCCACCATTCCTCCGTCTGAAAACTGCACGCACCCGTGATGTGCAGCATAATCATCCTTATGATGCAAATGCCGCATAAAAAATCGAATGCATGGTTTCTATTCTTCATTCTTCATTTGTGAGCTTTGGTTTTGCCAAAGCCATTCATCATTTTCTACCAAACAGATACTTCTTAAAGAACGGGCTCACGCGCAGGATATTGCTTGCTAAGCAGCAAAAGACAATCACCACGAGTGCCACGCTCACCGTCATTACCACTTCGAGGATGAAGTTCGGGTGCATGCTGTCCAGCCAAGGACCCACCATCTTCAGTCGAGGCATCAGGATGAAGTGCAGGAGATAGATGTCCAGCGTCCTCACGCCTATATATTGCAATCCGCGACCCATCACCGTCTCTTTCGACACGGAATCCTTGTAGTAGCGGAAGAACATCACCACCATCAGCATCAGCGCATACATCGCCACCGTGCGAGGCAGATTCACCCACATCAGTCGGAGCGTGTGCCATTTCAGCACATCCGCAGCACACACGAATGCTATCACAGTCACCACAGGGAAGAACCAGCGCGAGTCGAACAGACGCTCCACCTTGTCCCAATAGCGATGCACCACATTGCCAAACAGGAAAAACTGAAAGTAGTACACCACCTCTATCAAACTCGAATAGCGCATAAACGCACTCCCCGGATATTTGAAATACTTCGGCATAAACGCCGTCTCATAGATGATGATACTCACCAACCATAGCACCAAAATGCCCCACCCCCCACAGGAGTTAGAACGTGAAGCGTGAAGCGTGGAGTGTGAAGCGTTGCCATCCGGATGGCTTTTCTCCTCCCCTCGGGGAGGAAGGGAGGGGGCTTTGGCTGTTGGAGTTTTTTGTATTTTTTGCTCAAAGTAAGCGAATACATAGTAAATCACGAACATAATCAGCAGTGCCCACGTGAACCAGTATCCGCTCTTCGTTGGCGAAGCCATCGCACGCTCCATGGCAGGCCAAAATTCCTTCGCCCTCACCACGAGGCACACCGTCAGGAACACAATCGTAGGGATGACCTGAATCTTGAACTTCTTCCAAATCATCGTGCCCAGTCGGTTCCGCGTCCAAATCATGTCCGCCTTCCATGCCAAGAATCCACTCACAAAGAAAAACAACGGCATGCGAAACAGCACGATAAAAGGCATGGACGTAGATGTCTTCAGGTTCATCCCGAAGCACATCTGCCCCACATGATACGCCACCACGAGAATCATCGTGAATCCCCGCATGGCATCCAGCCATTCCAGTCGCTGCTTTCCTTGCATATCAGCCTTTCATCATCTGTTCTACAAACGACACTGCAAAGTTAATAAAAAGAAAATGATTATACTCAATGAAGTAACGATAAAATAACAACTTGTCACATTTTGAATTTTTAAAACTCCCCTTTGAATGAAACAATCCTCCCCTTTGATTGTATTAGTGTTCTCCTTTACTTTTGCTGACGTTTTCCTTCAAATGTCCTGAATTTTTCATTTGAATATACTGAATCAATCCTTTGCTTTTACTAAAATGTCGAGCCCTCAACGTTTACACGGCGAACCTTCGCCATCGCAACGCCGAAGGCTCGGCAAGTCGATGACGAACCTTCGGCAACTAGTTGAATCCAAAGGAACGCTTCAGTATATCCACACATGAACTTCTGACAATCCCCTAAAGCGTTTCAGTCAATCCCCTCATGGCTTCATCATAATTACTAAAAAAAGCGCCTTGTTGGGCGCTTTCTATAAACTTATATGTTTGGAACTATTCTATTGAGCTGCTTGGGCGATGGCGTGAACTTCTTCTGGGGTGATG
>OMTC01000057.1 GCA_900313845.1 uncultured Prevotellaceae bacterium | reverse complement strand
GCCATGCCTCGGCTATAGTAATCGAGGTCGATGAAGAAGAATGTGTTTCCCCAACGGTCGGGTTTGAACATTTCTACGGTAGTGGTAACGGATGGACGCGTAGTAAGGTTCTTGCTGAGTGAGTGTCCCAAATCGTAGTGGAACTGAACATTTTGTGCTTTGACACTGCCTGACCCCAAAACTGCCAAGGCTGCAACGAAATAGAATGGTTTCATAAAAAGAATTTTGTGTTTAGCAAATAGATGCAAACTTGATGAATGATACGAATGATGCTAAACCGTTAAACATTTGATAATTTTTAAACTTTAATCCGACGTTTTTTGGGGTGCGTGTCGAAATATTTTGCAAAGTTAAGCATTTTTTAATTTTTTTGAAGTAACTTTGCAACTTAAAATTAATTTGACTAAGGTATTTTTAAGGGAAAGGATTAAGAAGATGGAAGGAAAGCATAATCATCTCGTAATTATGGCAGGTGGTGTGGGAAGCCGTTTCTGGCCCATGAGCACCCAAGAATATCCCAAGCAGTTTATTGATGTTTTTGGCATAGGAAGAACATTCATTCAGATGACTGTTGACCGTTTTGCAGGTGTGGTATCGCCTGAGAATGTGTGGATTGTGACTTCTGAGAAGTATGCCGACATCGTGAAGGAGCAATTGCCAGAAGTGCCAAGCAACCATGTGTTGCTGGAACCTTGTCGCAGAAACACTGCACCATGCATCGCTTATGTGGCATGGCGCATCAAGTCGCAGGATCCTAAGGCTAACTTGGTGGTGGCACCAAGCGACCACATCGTGCTGAAGCCAGAGGAATTCCGCAGGGTGATTCAGAGTGCACTGAAGTTTACAGCTAACTCCGATGCCATCGTGACGTTGGGAATGAAGCCTACGCGTCCTGAGACAGGCTATGGCTATATCCAGGCTGATTTGACTTCTGCTTCGCTCCGCAACAAACAGATTTACCGCGTTGACAGTTTCAAGGAGAAACCCGACTTGAAGACTGCCCAGCAATATATCAAGCATAGCGAGTATTATTGGAATTCAGGCATTTTCATTTGGAATGTGAATACCATCGTGAATTCTCTTCGCATGTATGCTCCCGAAATTTCGCAAATCTTCGAGCGTCTCTTGCAGTTCTATGGCACGGAGCAAGAACAGGCGAAGATTGATGAGAACTTCCCAAAATGTCCTAACATCTCTATCGACTATGCCATCTTGGAGAAGGCAGAGGAGATTTTTGTGATGCCTGCCGACTTCGGTTGGAGCGACGTGGGTACATGGGGCTCACTCATCACTTTGGCTGACAAGGATGAAAATGGCAATGCCGTGATTGGCAAAGATGTGAAGCTCTATGAATCGAAGAACTGCATGGTCCACACTTCGCAAGAGCGCAAGGTGGTGATTCAGGGCTTGGATGGCTATATTGTGGCTGAGAAGGATAACACGCTCCTCATTTGCAAAATGAGCGAGGAGCAGCGAATCAAAGAGTTCTCGGGAGGAGAATGATGACACTCGTTGCAGATAGCGGTTCGACGAAAACGGCATGGTGCTTGACCGATGGGGAGCACCATGAATTGCTGATGACACAGGGCATCAATCCGTTTCAGCAAAATGAGAAGGAAATCGTGAAGCTCCTGCGGGAGGAACTGCTTCCGTTGCTTTCTGCCGAGCAGATAGTGACGGACGTGTTCTTTTATGGCGCTGGTTGCACGGCAGAGAAAAGCCCTGTGGTGGCTTCTGCCATCCGACAGATATTGCGCAACGAGACAAAGATATTCGTGGGTAGTGACATGCTGGGGGCAGCTCGCTCGTTGTGTGGCAATAACCCTGGCATCGTTTGCATCCTCGGCACGGGCTCTAATTCATGCTACTACGATGGAGTTCAGATTCTGGATAACGTGTCTCCGTTGGGCTACATCCTGGGTGATGAGGGAAGCGGTGCCTATATCGGTAAGCGATTGGTGGGCAATGTGTTGAAACGTCAGTTTTCCGACCATTTATGCCAACTGTTTTTAAAGGAGACGAAACTTACCACGAGTGCCATTATCCAGAAGGTGTATCGTGAGCCACTTCCCAACCGTTTTTTGGCAAGCCTTTCGCCTTTCTGTGCACGCCACAGAGAGATGAAAGAGGTGCATGATTTCCTGATTGATTGTTTTTCTGAGTTCTTCAAGCGAAATGTAAATCTGTACGAAATCCCTGAGCTCCCAGTGAATTTTGTGGGTTCGGTGGCATGGTTCTATCGTGAGGAACTACAGGAAATAGCTAAGAACTTGGGCTATCGGATGGGCAACATCATGCAGGCACCGCTCGAAGGACTTGTGAATTATCACACTCAAATGAACGATATAATCTGAACACAAGTGTTATGCAAGTGAAAATTGAAGAGTCTTGGAGACAACGTTTGCAAAAAGAATTTGATTCTGCCTATTTTGAGAAACTAACGAATTTTGTTCGTTACGAGTATCAGCACTATCGTGTCTTCCCTCCAGGACGACTCATCTTCAATGCCTTCAACCTTTGTCCCTTCGACAAGACGAAGGTGGTGATTATTGGGCAGGACCCTTATCACGAATTGGGTCAAGCGCAGGGACTGAGTTTCTCGGTGCCCGATGGTGTGAGGATTCCTCCTTCGCTTGTGAATATCTATAAGGAGATACAGGACGATTTGGGCATCCCCGTCAATCCTTCGGGTGATTTGACTCGATGGGCTTTGCAAGGTGTGTTGCTGCTCAATGCCACCCTCACCGTGAGAGAAGGACAGGCAGGCTCGCATCAGCGCCAAGGTTGGGAACAATTCACAGATGCTGTAATACGTGTGCTGGCTCAGGAGCGCACAGGACTCGTCTTCATCCTTTGGGGCAGTTATGCGCAGAGTAAGGCATATATGATTGACCAACGGAAGCATTTGGTGCTGAAGTCGGTGCATCCATCTCCACTTTCAGCACATCGTGGTTTCTTTGGAAATCATCAGTTCAGTCAGACGAATGCCTATTTGGTGAAACAGGGACTGACACCGATTCAGTGGTGATAATAATTATAACAATGATAAAAAACCTCATATTCGATTTGGGTGGAGTGGTGCTGCCGCTGAATCCCGAGCAAGCATGGACTCGATTTGAGAGTCTGGGCATCAAAAACACGCGCCAGCAGATGGGTGTGTATGGACAGACTGGCATTTTCCGTCAGTTGGAGGATGGTAGCATCAGTGAAGAGGAATTCCAAAGGGCTTTGGGAAAGCAAGCTCAGGAGCAGTCGAACTATTTCGGTACGTCTGACCCCTGCTTTTCCTATGAGCAATGCGTTTGGGCTTGGTGTGGATATATAGATTATGTACCGTTGGAAAGGCTTCAGAACTTGCTGAAACTCAAAGAAAAGTATAATGTGCTCTTGTTGAGCAATACCAATGGCTTTTTGATGAGTTGGGCAAATAGCGCTGATTTTAGTGGGGACGGACATCCTCTTTCCTACTATTTTCATCAGGTATATTTAAGTTATCAGTTGAAGGACTATAAACCATCCCTCACCATTTATCAAAAGGTGCTCGAACAGGCTGGCATCAAGGCAGAGGAATCGGTGTTTCTCGACGATGGACCTAAGAACATAGAGGCGGCAGAACAAGTGGGAATCCATGGTTTGCTTGTGCCTAAGAACGAGGACTGGATGCCCAACCTGATGGCGTTGCTGAACGAAGAAAACTCTTAAGAAGAATGCGAAGATTAAGACTATTCATAACTTGTGTCTGCTTGTTGCTTTGTGCGGTGGATTTATCGGCACAGGATGAACAGCGTGTGGATTCCGCCGTGGCAGCGATGCTACGTGAGCGGGATGTGAGAGTGAGCGATGGTAATATCGTTCACTTGCTTCCGTCGGGGCAGGCGAAATTTGATGATTTGTTTGCCGAAATCAAGAAGGCGGAGAAGTTCATCCACATGGAATACTTCAATTTCCGAAACGACTCCATCAACGAACTGCTCATCAGTCTGCTTCTGGAAAAGGTACGTGAAGGAGTGGAAGTGCGCATCATGTATGATGATTTTGGCAACATGTCGAACAATCAACCCGTGAAGAAGAAGCAGCATCGCAGTTTGGCAGAGCAAGGCATCAAGATTGAATTGTTCGACCCCATCAGGTTTCCCTGGGTGAATCACATTTTTCCGAGAGACCACCGCAAGATTGTGGTGATAGACGGACGAGTGGCATACACCGGAGGCATGAATGTGGCGGATTACTACATCACGGGTATCGAGAAAATAGGTCCTTGGAGAGATATGCACATGCATATTGAGGGCACTGCGGTGAACGACCTCCATTTGATATTCGTTGCGATGTGGGAAGTGCAGACAGGTGAAGTGTTGAGAGGAGAGAAGTATTTTCCCAAGCACAACAACATGGGCGGCATGCGTGTGGCAATTGTCGATAGAGCGCCAAGATATACCAACAAATCGATGCGTGAGCTTTTCATCTCCATGCTGGATCATGCGCAGAAGAAAGTGAGGATTGTCAATCCTTATTTCGTGCCAACGAACAAGGTGAGAAAAGCCATCAAGCGCACGATTGATAGGGGAGTGGAAGTGGAAATCATGCTTTCCGCAAAGAGTGATATTCCGCTCACACCCGATGCAACCCACTGGATAGGGCGCAAATTAGCAAAGCGAGGTGCGAAGGTCTATCTCTTCAACGGAGGATTCCACCACACGAAGGTGATGATGGTGGACGACCAGATGTGCACCGTGGGTAGTTCCAATTTGGATAGCCGAAGCCTTCGCTGCGATTATGAGGTGAACACCGTGATTTTCGACAAAGATGTCACCAAGCAACTCAACGACATGTTTGATGAGGATTTGAAAACTTCCGATTTGCTCACCCATGAGATGTGGATGAAGAAAAGTGTGTGGAAACGCTTCGTGGCATGGTTCGGAAATGCGCTCACTCCTTTCTTATAATAATATAACACCCATTTTTGGAGAAATTATTCTAATTATTCTAATTTCTTTCCAAAATATAAACCTACTTAAGAAACAACAAAACTACAATGAAAGCAAAATCAATCTTAGCACTTTTACTTTTGATGCTCCCCGTATTGTCTTTGTTCACGAATGCCAAGGAAACGCCCTATCCCAAGCGAGAGTTTCGTGGTGCGTGGATTCAGTGTGTGAATGGACAATATCTTGGCAAGAGCATGCAGGAGATTCGCAATATGCTCAGCAGCCAACTGGATGTGCTTGAGGGTGCAGGCATCAATGCTATTCTGTTTCAGGTGCGTGCTGAGGGCGATGCACTCTATGCTTCCAGGTTCGAGCCTTGGAGCCGTTATCTCACGGGTGTGCAAGGCGTGGCACCACAAGATGGATGGGACCCATTGGCTTGGATGGTCGATGAGTGCCACAAGCGCAATATGGAATGCCATGCGTGGATTAATCCTTATCGTGCCAAGACGAAGGGAACGACCGAATTGGCTCTCAATCATATCGCCAAGCGTCACCCAGACCAAGTGTTTCAGTATGGCGACCTCCTGATTATGAATCCCGCTTTGGAGGCAAATCGCATGTTCACCTGCATGGTGGTGGAGGATATTTTGGAGCGTTACGACGTGGATGGCATCCACATGGACGATTATTTCTATCCTTATCCTGTGGCAGGTGAAGCCATTCCCGATGCGGAATTCTTTAAGGCTGACCCACGTGGATTCAAGAATATAGGTGATTGGAGACGCGACAATGTGAACCAGCTCATCAAGGAACTCTACCAACTGATTCGCGAGGTGAAGCCTTGGGTGAAATTTGGCATTTCTCCTTTTGGCATATACCGAAACAATCCCGAGAAGAAGAATTCGGAACGCGGAAGTGCCACGAATGGAACGCAAAACTACGACGACCTTTATGCCGACATCGTGCTGTGGCAGAAAAAGGGATGGATAGATTACACCATTCCTCAAATCTATTGGAATTTCGGCACCAAAGCAGCCGATTACGAGGTGCTTTGCCATTGGTGGAATGACTATTGTGGCAATCGCCCTGTGTTCATCGGTCAAGATGTGGAGCGCACCGTGAAGGAGGCAGACCCCAAGGACCCATCCCGCCATCAACAATATGCGAAGTACGATTTGCAGCGTTCCCTCAAGAACATTCAGGGTAGTTGCCAGTGGTATGCAGCAGCCTGTGTGAACAATCCAGGAAACTATCGCACGGTGCTCGAAACCCACTACCACAAATATCCTGCCTTGCAGCCTCGTATGCCGTTTATCGACAAGAAGGCTCCCAAGAAACCAAGTAACCCCAAGGTGATGGAGACATCCGCAGGGAAAATATTGATGTGGACTCCACCTGTAGCAAAGAAGGACATGGACAAGGCGGTGAAATACGTCATTTACGCTTTCGACAAAAAGGAGAAAGTCAATCTCGACGACCCATCCAAAATCCTTTCCATCGTTTCGCACCCAAGCTATCGAATCGATCAGGATTTGAAAGGAAAAACCATCGTCATCACTTCCTTGGACCGACTCCAAAACGAGTCAAAAGGCAAAAAAATCAAATTTAAGTAATTTTTTTCAGTCAACAAATTACCACAAATTATCTCAAATATTTATTCTTTAATCGTTACATAATATGTGCCTCATTTGTGTAAATTTGTTGCCTCGTTTTTCATTACTTATGTAGTAATCAGAGGCTTCTGACGCCCTAATATGCGGTTTTTTGCATAAAAGTTTGGTATATTCAAAAAAAATGCATACCTTTGCAGCGCTTTTCAGAAAAAAGCACACAACGGTGTGCATTTTTTATGTGTGTAACTACCATTTCAGGAGATAATTAACGTCCAGAAGAAGGAACAGTGAATTGAATGAGATATTTGGATTCGTGATGAATTTCGTGAAACTTTAACATTCGGAGAAACTGCTGCTTAAACATGAAACCTTCTGGCAATTCGTGAACTAAATCGATATTTATGCGTAAAATTGTTATTACTTTCACATTACTTTTTAGTTTGATGACCGCTGTGTGCGCTTCCAAACCCGTTACCGTTGATTTGCAGAAGAAATGGGGACCCGTGATGAAAGCCATTGAGCAAGTAGAAAGTGATGGTCGTGCCAATGCTGTTTCCAAGAATGGAAAATGGGTAGGCTGCCTTCAGATTTCAGAAATACTTGTTCGCCAGTGCAATCAGATTTTAGGTAAGAAGAAGTTTACTTACAAAGACCGCTACAGTAAAGAAAAGAGTTATGAAATGTTCATTGTTTATCAGGAATATTTCAACAAGGAAGGCAATATGGAAAAAGCCATTCGTCTTTGGAACTCAGGCGATTTGAATTGTATGAAGCGCAAGGCACGCACAGAAGGCTACTATCGCCGTGTGATGTCGAAATTCAATCAATTGGCAAAGGACTAAACATCAATTCTTTAAAAATAGGAAGGTGCAAAAGAGTGATTCAATTCTTTTGCACCTTCTTCTTGTTTTCATCTTTCATCTTTCGTCTTTCGTTTTTCGTCTTTCGTCTCTGCCTGAATAGGCACATGTCCCTCATCCTCCCATGTCGTTCTTCTGCATGGTTTTTTTCCTTTTGTTTTTACGGGTGATGCGTCCGACGCTCACCACCACAGCAAGGATGAGTAGGAGAGTGGAAAGCCAATGTGTAGCGTTGGGAATGGAGTAGAACCAGTTGTGAAGTTGTGGCATACCGAAGAAACGGAACAACAACAGGATTCCTTTCACAAACATTCTTCCAATCACTTGCAGAAAGAAGAAATTGATGATGAAAAATGTTACTTCGTCTATGTCCTTATAAAAATGCACAAAGATATTATTTTAAAAACCACAGATTATTCAGATTGTCACAGAAAACATTCTGTTAAATCCGTTTAATCTGTGGTTGGGTACGATATTTCAATTTTCACAGAAAAATCTCTGTGAAATGCAGTGTACTACTTCACGAGCATCTTGGTGCCGTTGACAATGTAGAAGCCCTTGGTTGGGTTCTTCACTGCACGTCCTGAGAGGTCGAAGAGCTGATAGCTCTTGCTTGAAGTCTTCACGTTGTCGATGCTCAAAGCTTCCTCGGAACCGATGGTAACGTTGAAGATGTAGCGCTTAGCACCATTGCGAAGTGCAATACGAGTAGAATAGATTGTTTCAGCAGTTGGATCATCTCCAAGCAGACTTGCAACGAAAATGTTTGATTCGTAATCATAACCGATAGCAAACTTAGCATCCTCGCTGTCGGCAGTAACATTGATACCATTGCTGTAGCAATAGAAGCGTTAAAATTAGCTAAATCTAAAGAAGTCAGTGAAAAACAATTATAAAACATATTTGTCATTTTTTTCACTTTGGAAGTATTAAAATTAGATAAATCCAATGATGTTAGTGAAGAACAATCATAAAACATTTGTTGCATATTTTCCACTTTTGAAGTATCAAA
>OMTC01000248.1 GCA_900313845.1 uncultured Prevotellaceae bacterium | reverse complement strand
CAATGGGGAGGCAGACGCAGAGGTGCAGAACCAAAGCCAGAAAAAACTTATCCTTACGAATTGATAGTGAAATAAAGACAGTTTCTTTTGAATATTAAAACCAAGATAATGAAGATAAAGAATATTCTTACAATTCTCTGCTTGCTGATTTCGAGCAACTTATCAGCAGTAGGTGGACACAAACTCAAGTCTCCAAATGGGAATCTTGAGGCAGAACTTATCATCGAGGAAGATGGTATCTTTCTGCAGTTGAAAGAAGGAGAAACGGTGTTACTTGACAAGAGTCGTATCGACCTCGAGATTGAAGGCAAAGGCTTAGCTTCCAACAAAGCTTATCATAGAATTAAGAAATATACTTCCAAATCAGTGAAGGAAACCATCAAGGCTCCTTTTTATCGCAATCCGGAATTCGAAAGCGAATATCAACAGAGTCACACCAATTTGAACAATGGTTTTGCCATAGAGCTTCGCCTTTTCAATGACGGACTTGCGTATCGTTTCTGCACCACAGGTTTCAAAAACAAAGAATACAAAATCAAGAATGAGATAGCAGAATTCAACTTCAGCGACAACTTCGTTAGTTATCTCCCCTACTCTACTAATCCTAAAAAGCCTGAGGCACAGGCATTCCAAGCCACTTACGATGTAAAGCCACTTAGTGATCAAGCCACCAATAATTTAGCGTTTCTTCCTGCTGTAGTAGATGCAAAGAAAGCGAAGTTGACACTCATGGAAAGCGATTTGGAAAGCTATCCTGGCATGTTTATCAAGCCCGATGGAAAAACGCTCAAGGCTTGGTTTGCCAAATATCCAAAATCTTTCGACTACTACACTTGGCGCTATCAGCGTTATGTCACTTCCACTGAGGATTATATTGCCACCTGCAAGGGCAATCGCAACTTCCCTTGGCGTATCATTGCTGTGAGTCACGACGATACCGAAATGCCTGTCAATAATCTCGTTTATGCTTTGGCTTCTCCTAATCGCATTGGTGATACCTCTTGGATAAAGCCAGGACAAGTGGCATGGGACTGGTGGAACGACTGGGGTGTGAGCGGTGTGGATTTTGCAGCGGGCATTAACATGGACACCTATAAATATTATATAGACTTTGCTGCAAAATATGGGCTTTCGTATATCATCCTCGATGAAGGGTGGTTCAAACCAAGTGTAAACGACATGCTTACGGTGATTCCTGAACTGAATCTGCCCGAGCTCGTAGCGTACGGTAAACAGAAAGGTGTGCGAATAATTCTATGGACTATCTTTAATGTCCTAGACGACAATCTGGACAAAATTTGCAAAACCTATTCAGACATGGGTATCGCGGGCTTCAAAGCGGATTTTCTCGACAGAGATGACCAAGAAGGTGTGGAAATGATATACCGCATTGCTGAAGTTTGCGCAAAGTACCATCTCATGCTCGACTATCACGGCATATACAAACCAACAGGTATTAACCGAACTTATCCCAACATCGTCAATTTTGAGAGTTGCTTCGGCATGGAAGAAGCCAAATGGACAAAGCACGATGAGAAAGACATGCCACTCTATGATGTGACTTTCCCTTTCATCCGTATGCAATCGGGCTTTGTGGATTTCACTCCAGGCGGTATGCGTAATGCTACAGCAAAGGACTTCCAACCTATCTACTACAATCCACTCACGATGGGAACACGATGCCATCAACTTGCCATGTATGTTATTCACGACTCTCCACTCACCATGCTTGCAGACAATCCAACAGCTTACGAGCAGGAGCCTGAATACACACGTTTCATAGCCTCTATTCCTGTCACTTACGACGAGACCAAAATTCCGATGGGAAAGATGGGGGAATATATCGTTACAGCACGTCGTAAAGGAAACAACTGGTATGTGGGAGGACAAACCAACTGGAGTGAGCGTGATTTGACTCTTTCCTTCTCTTTCCTTCCAACTGGTATCTTCGAAGCTGTCATCTACAAGGATGGCGTGAATGCCAACAAGAATGCATGCGATTATAAAGTAGAAACGCTGCAAGTGAATAATAGCACCTCTCTGCCAATTCACTTAGCCAGCGGCGGCGGTTTTGCAATCCGTTTAATAAAAAAATAATGAATAGTTCCAAGGAAGTCATCGATGCACTTAATAGCAGAGCCAACAAAAAATACGAAGAAGTATTTATTCGTTTCTTCAAAACTGGACCTGGCGAATATGGTGAAGGCGATCGTTTTTTAGGCATCCGAGTGCCACAAATAAGAGAAGTGGCAAAGGATGCTCAAGAATTGACACTTACTGAAATTCAGACACTTATCAATTCTCCACTGCACGAAGTGCGAGAATGTGGATTTTTTATTCTCGTTCTTCAATTCAAGAAACTATTGAAGAAAGCTCATCAGAATGAAAAGGAGCTACGCAAGATTTTGAATTTCTATCTGAAGAATGCACAACGTGCCAACAACTGGGACTTGGTAGATTTATCAGTTTACAACATCATCGGAGAATGGCTGATGCTTCCTTTCGACTCCGAAGAAAAAAAGAACGAGATGATGGACCGACTGGCAAAGAGCGACAACTTGTGGGAACAGCGCATGTCGATTGTTGCCACCGCTACTCCCATCCGAAAAAACGAATTTTCATGGATTTGGAAATACGGCACGATTCATCTCTCTCATCCTCACGACCTCATGCACAAAGCTGTGGGATGGATGCTTCGCGAAATGGGAAAGAAAAGTAAATTAGACCTTACTGCTTTTCTTGAGCTTCATCATCACGAAATGCATCGCACCACACTTCGCTATGCTATTGAACGCCTTCCAGAACAGGAACGAAGAATGTGGCTAAGTATGAATAACAACATTAAACAATAATCTTTAAATACAAACCATTATTCAGTTAATCATGGCAATACTTTTGAAAATCAGTCAATGGATTTCAACACACATCACCATTGTCATCGTAGCAGTTTCAGCACTCGCTCTTTTCGTACCATCATCCTGCATTTGGATTAGCACCAAGGCTATCAATCCCCTTTTGGGTATCGTAATGTTCGGAATGGGACTCACTCTGAAACCAGCTGATTTCAAACTTGTTTTCACACGTCCCAAAGACATCATCACAGGATGTTTGGCGCAATTCACTATCATGCCGTTCCTTGCTTGGCTGCTTTGCAGATTGTTTTCATTACCAACAGAACTTGCAATTGGCGTTATTCTTGTAGGGTGTTGCCCAGGAGGAACTGCATCCAATGTCATCACCTATTTGGCAAAGGGAGATGTACCCCTCTCTGTTGGAATGACAACAGTTTCAACTATTTTGGCTCCACTTCTCACTCCCTTCCTCACATATCTCTTAGCAGGAAAATCAATTAATGTAGATGTGATGGGTATGTTCATCAGTATTTTACAAGTGGTGATTCTCCCTATCGTGGCTGGTCTTATTATCGACTACTATTTTGGAAAATTCACAAAAAGAATCATGGCTTTCCTGCCAATGGTTTCAACGATTACCATTGCAATTATTATTGCATGTGTCATTTCTCACAATGCTCAAAAAATACTCGAATGTACTCTTTTGATTTGGGGAGTAGTCATTCTTCACAATCTGTTAGGATTTGGTCTGGGCTACACAGTTGGAAAACTTCTCAAATTACCAAA
>OMTC01000054.1 GCA_900313845.1 uncultured Prevotellaceae bacterium | reverse complement strand
GGGTAAGTTATAGTTTCCAAACAGAAATGGAAGGTGACTATGCGCTGCGTATCGCTTTGATTCCTACCCAGCCTCTGGACAAGGGTGACATTCGTTTCTCTGTCTCCATCGATGACGGTGAAGAGCGTGTGTTCAGTTTGAAGGAAGCATATCGCTCGGAGCAATGGAAACTGAATGTGCTGCGTGGACAAACCGTTCGAACAATCAATGCAAAACTTTCAGCAGGTAAGCATCAGGTGGTGGTGAAAGCACTCGACGAACACATCATCCTCGACCAACTCATGCTCGACCCCGATGTGAACCGACAATTCTATTTGTTCCCTACGGGGATTGAATGAAAAAACCTCACCCCCAACCCCTGAACCCCTCCAGCTCCCCTGAGAGGAGAGAGATGGGGCGAGGGGAGTTGAATGAAAAAGTGAAGTATGTGTAAAGAAAAAATGTATTGTTCTTCTGTCGAATCTCCGTTGGGGACACTCACTCTTGCAAGCGATGGGGATTGTCTGACAGGATTGTGGATGGAAGGACAAAAGCATTTCGGTGCATCTTTCCATTTGGAAGTATGCTCGGATTTGCAGATATTTGAGGTAGCAAAACGATGGCTGGAATCCTATTTCATGGGGGGCCAGCCTTCGCTGACATTTCCATTGCGATTGATAGGAACAGATTTTCAACGTGCTGTGTGGCAGCAACTTCAACGTATTCCATACGGTTCCGTTACTACATACGGTGAGCTTGCCAAAAGTTTGAATTTATCTGTGAAATCCTCCCGCGCAGTGGGGATGGCTGTGGGGCGTAATCCTATCAGCATCATTGTTCCCTGCCATCGTGTGATAGGTGCTAATGGTAAACTGACTGGATTTGCAGCGGGATTGGAGCGAAAACGTTTCCTTCTTCAATTGGAAAGCCTCACCCCCTTCCCCTCCAAAATAAGCCTCACCCCCGACCCCTCTCCAAAAGGCGAGGGGAGTAGATTGAAAGTTAATGAAGAATATTGTAATGAATAATGACAAAACCACTAACTCCCAAAGCGGCGATGCGAAGATGGGACTTGTGTTGGAAGGTGGTGCCATGCGTGGACTTTTCACCTGTGGTGTGATAGATGTTTTTGAGGAAAAAGGCATTTCGTTCGATGGTGTGATAGGTGTAAGTGCTGGAGCCGCCTTTGGTTGCAACCTCAAGAGTCATCAACCAGGGCGTGCCCTTCGCTACAACATGCGCTTTTCTGATGACTGGCGGATGTGTTCCTTGCGCTCGCTCATCTTCACAGGCGACCTCTACGGAGCGGATTTTGCCTACCACGAAATGCCCAAGCACCTTGATGTTTTCGATGTGGATACCTATAATAAGAACCCCATGGAATTCTACTGTGTCTGCACCGATGTGATGACGGGTAAGGCTGTCTATAAGTTGTTGCCTGAAGCCAACGACAACACTTTCGATTGGATTCGTGCTTCTGCATCCATGCCGCTCTGTTCAAAAGTAGTTAAACTGGAAGGGTATCACTTACTCGACGGTGGAATTGCCGATAGCATTCCTTTGCAATACTTCCAAAGTGTTGGTTACACTAAGAATGTCGTCATATTGACTCGTCCCGATGGCTATGTGAAAGGAAAGAACCGCTTCATGCCGTTGATGCGTTTGATGCTTCGCAAATATCCTCAATTCATCAAGGCTGTTGCCCAACGCCATGAAATGTATAATGCTCAATTAGCTTTCGTGAGGGAGCAGGAGCGGCAAGGCACCACCTACGTTATTCGTCCTTCAGAACCCTTACCGATAGGACATGTATGCCACGACCCCGAACAGATGCGTCTTGTTTATGAGTTGGGACGACAAACTGCCTTGCAACAAATCGATGAAATAAAGAGGTTTATAAATAAAGAATGAAGAATCTAAATAGGATTCTTCATTCTTTATTCTTTATTCTACTCCCCTCGCCTTCTGGTGGATAGGTCTCCCCTCTCCTTGGAGGGGGGTAGGGAGTGAGGCCAGGGTAGGGGGTGAGGCTTTTATTTCTCCAAGCAGGCATCGAGGTCTTTTGTGATTTTTTCTCGATCCATTTTCTGACCGATAAACACCAGTTTCACCATGCGGTCGCCGTAAGTATCATCCCAGTCACGCATGATGAGTGGGTTGCGTTCAGCCATGGCTTTCAGTTCCTCTTCAGGAGCAGTAGCCCACCAAAGACCTGATTCACTGATTTTCTTTTGTACTCCAGACTGTTCGAAGATGAAACTCATGTCAGGACGGTCTGAGAAATAGCATAAACCTTTCGCACGAATCACGCTCTTAGGCCAATGTGCAACGAATTGGTCAAACTCATTGATGTTGAAAGGCTGGCGACGATAATAGACGAAGGTTCCAATGCCATATTCCTCTGCTTCTCCTTCATCGTGGTGGTGATGATGATGGTGATGGTGGTGATGATGCTCCTCCTCATCGTCATCGTCGTCGTCATCGTCATCGTCGTGATGGTGATGGTGGTGATGATGTTCCTCCTCCTCATCGTCCTCATCTTCATCGTCGTGATGGTGGTGGTGATGTCCGTGCAGAGCCTCTTCTTCCTCTTCCTCAGTTGCTTCACGTTCCAATTCTGTAATCCATGTGGCAGAAGTGGCGACACGTTCGAAATCAAACATGTTGGTGTTGAGCAGCACATCCAATTCCACATTGCAATAGTCGCAATCGATGATGGTGGCTTTGGGTTGCAGGGCATGGAGAATTTCGCGGATGCGTCCGAGCTCCTTTGGTGAAACCTCGGATGCCTTGTTGAGGAGAATGATATTGCAGAATTCTATTTGCTGAATGATGAGGTTCTCGATGTCCTCCTCGTCAATGTGTTGACGGGTGAGGTCGGAGCCACAGGCAAACTCGCTCTGCAAGCGGAGGGCATCCACCACCGTTGTGATGCAATCGAGGCGTGCAATACCATGTTGAGTGTATTGTGGACCGAGGGAAGGAATGGAGCAGATGGTCTGAGCAATAGGCTCTGGCTCACAGATACCGCTTGCCTCTATCACGATATAGTCAAAGCGTCCCAGTTTCAGAATATCGTTGATTTGCTCAATGAGGTCCATTTTCAGTGTGCAGCAGATACAGCCATTCTGTAGTGCTACCAGGCTGTCGTCCTTCTGTCCCACGATGCCGCCTTTCTGAATGAGGTCGGCATCAATGTTCACCTCACCAATGTCGTTGACGATGACCGCAAACTTGATATTTCGTTCGTTCGTAAGGATATGGTTTACCAATGTGGTTTTTCCGCTACCCAGGTAACCAGTGAGTAGGAGGACGGGAGTGATGTCTTGTTTCATGATTTTTTCCTTATTTTCTGAGTGGTAATATAGGACTCAGTTCCAATTGTCTTGCAAAGATAGTGCAAAAAAACGAAAAAGAGGACCTTCAATAAAAAAGAAATGATGAACGACTCTTCTCGAGCGGTTCATCATCATACTGTTCTAACTAAATAACACCTAATTGTATAAAAATATCACCTAACTAATATTAACTAACTTCTGCTTTAATGAGTCAAGGTTGATGTTTTTTCTAACATTTTCCTTTTGACGATGCAAAGTTACGTCAGTTTCTCCTTTCCAACCGCATCTTATCACCACTTTTTTCAAAAAAAGCGTGATTTCTTGACTTTTATCAATGAATGTGTACGAACACAGCATGCTATTTGGCATAAAATTATGAAAAATGCAGTTTTCGATGGAATAGGGGAAAGAACGATGATTTGACAAAAAAATGACAAAAAAAGAGACCAACTGAACGTTCAGACGGTCTCTTGTAAAGATATGAGGATGACTTCGTATTAGCGCACTTCGAACAACTGTATGAACCCTGTCATCATAAACACCTTCTTGATGTCTTCGTTGATATGCTCGACAATCACTTTTCCTCCCTTTGTTGACACTTCCTTGCGGATGGCAAGAAACAGACGGAGACCTGAACTACTGATGTAATCCAGTTTCTCACAGTCGAGGATAATCTCCTTGTCAGCGTTGTTCATAAGGGGAGTGATTTCGCTTTGTATTTTGATGGCGGAGGGTGTGTCTAAACGACCACAGAATATGGCAGTCAAGCCTCCTTCGTGTTCTTTAATTTCCAAAGTCATGGTTGATGGAATGTTGAAGTGTTGAAATAAAGTCATCTGAAAGCCACGCACCTTTCTTCACGTATTGTGTGAAGGCAGTGGCTATGAATGAGCGAATAATGATTACTTAACCAAAGCCTTGCGTGCAGCGTCAATCTTGTCCTTTGCTTCAGCCATTTGCGACTTCAGCTCATCAACAGTTGTAGCGTTGAGCACGTCGAGAGTTGCCAAAGCGTTAGCAACAGGCTCGATTTCTGGGTCGTAGTCGATGAGGTGCTTCAAAGCGTCCTGAATGAGGATGAGACGGAATGTAACGTTTGCAGCTGCTTCGTCGTCGAATACGCTGAGGAACTTGTCTGTGTTCTGGTTCACAACGTAGAGCTGCTCTACCAATGCAGCAGCAGCGAGCTGCCAGAAGTAGTTGACACGTCCGTTCTCGTTCATGGAATCATAGAGAGCGGTTGTTGTCTCGAAGATGTCGTTGGCATTTTCGATTACCTTGAAAGAAGGGTCGTTGATGTCTGCGCTCAACTTTGTGATAGCCTTGTCGTAAGCGCCTGTTGACATTTCATAGAGTTCAGCAATCTTGCGGTCAACATTGAGAGCACTCAGAATGCGATATTTCTCAGAGAGTGTCACAGCCTCTTCAGAGATAGCTGGGTCGAGCAGATACTCAGGTTTCACTTGCTTCTCTTCCTTAGTGAGAGCAAATTTGTTGTCTTTCTGAAGGAAAGGGAACTGCTTCAACTTGCCAATCTCAGCAGCGATGCTGTCAACCTGAAGCTTGATGTTTGCCTCAATCTGCTGCTGGTCGAAGCTCTTCACAACTTCTGCAGTTTCGGTCTGAGTAGCTTTCTTACCCTCGCAAGCAGCCAGAGCAATGACAACAAAAGCAATAGCTAAAATGGATAATTTCTTCATTGTTAATAAAATTTTGATGATTAATTAGGATTTATTGTTTTCGTTTTTTTTTCTGATGAAATGGGATTTCACAATATTATTGTGCATATTCCGCTGCAAAAATAGGTAAAATTTTTAATAAAATCATCTTTAGCACATTCTTTTTGAAAAAAAATCACAGATTATTTTCCTATTGGGCATCTTTTCTTACAAAGCGACCGGGGCAATCTGTCAGTAGCATCCATGTCACAATGATGCTCATGAGTAGCAAAATTGAGAGGTTGAACCAGATGGTTTTGATGTGCCAATCGCCGATGATTTTCTCGCTGCTATAGAAAGGAGCACGTCCGTTGTGGCTAAGAGGAGTGAGGAACACCAGTCCTGTTCGGGCAACAATATGATTGTCGATTACATCGAGCATTCGCTGGTTTTCCATGCCTATCACACAGTCCTCCAACTGCAAGTTGTAGTTGTCCCGTTTCAGTTGAAGCAGCACATCCTTTCCGTTTTCCTTCACGAATCGAGCAGTTTGCTTGTCTGCCAGAAGTGTGATTCGGTTGCTTCGTTCCGTCAGAAGGTTCTCAGCCTCTTTCATGTAGTCATAGAGGGATGAGTACGACCAGTCGCCTTCGTAAGCATCCATCTTGCAATAGGATGTAAGGAGCGGGAGATTGGTCTTGATGACTTCCAAATGCCCAGGGTTCACTTCCTTGCCTGTCTGCTGTTCGCTCTTCATGGTTTCCAACTGCGACTGCAATTCGTAGAGCACACCTATATTATAATATTGTGTCTCGTACTTCTCCTTGTCGGAAAGGAAAAAGTTCCTTTCGTATGCGTTGTCGGTGAACGATGTGACAGCCAAAGCCTCGAATGACCATCTTGATGGGATGACATCGCCAATCAGTGGCACATTGCCTGTAGTGCTTTTCGGAGTGAGGTCGCTGAAGCTGACCACCAGTCCGCAGAGCAATATCTGAGGAATCAATAGCAGAGGAATGCAAATGTAGATGGCTACCACCGAGTTAAGGCACTGGGAGAGCAGCAATCCTGTCAGACTTGCCAACAGTGCGGTCAGAAAAAGGATGAGCCACCATGTGAAGAACAGTCCATGCAGTCCCATGATGGTGTTGCCGACCACGATGAAAAGGAGTGTCTGCACGAGCGACACCCCAGCCATGTAGATGATTTTCGACCAGATGTAGCTTCCGTACGACAGGTTGAGAAAGCGTTCTCGCTTCAGCAAGGCACGATCCTTGATGATTTCCTCCGCACTACCGCTCATGCCGGTAAATGTTGCCACGATAACAGCCATGAAGAAGTAGCTCACCAGGTTCTTGTTGTTCATCACCGAGTAACCCTCAGGAGGGGAGAAGCGTGTGAGCAGAGCACAGATGACTGCCAGCAACGGTGCGATGCTCAGGGTGATGGAGAGATACTGCACATTCGTAATCTTGGTCTTGATGTTACGATGCAGGAAGATGGCGAATTGCTTGAATGCATTGGGTTTCTTCTGGTCCGACTGAGGCATGTTGAACACAGCTGGCTCAGGCATTTCCTCACGGTTCTTCAGATAGAGCTCATGCCAGTTCTGTGGCGTCATCTTTCTTTCGTCCGACAGTTCACCCGCATTGTTCAGTGCCTTCTCGTCAATGATGTTGAGCACAATCTCCGGATTGACATTGCCACAAGTCGGGCAGGTGCTGGTTTCCGCGTCAACATAATTGGCTGTCTCCTTGAAATAGGTGATGGCATCAATAGGGTTTCCGTCAAACACGGGGTATCCTCCCTTGTCGAGCAGCCATAGGCGGTCGAAGAGCTTATAGACATCGCTCGAAGGCTGATGGATGTTGATCACGATGAGTTTGCCCTTGAGCGTTTGTTCTTTCAGCAGGAGAATCACCTTCTCGGTGTCGGCCGACGACAGTCCCGACGTAGGTTCGTCGAGGAAGAGCACGGAGGGTTCGCGTATCAGCTCCAAGGCGATGTTCAGTCGCTTGCGTTGTCCTCCCGATATGTATTTATTGATGGCAGAGCCTACCTTCAAGTCCTTCGCCGCATAGAGTCCCAAGTCCTTCAGCGTCTTTTCCACGCGGTTGTCGATTTCTTGTTCCGACAAACCCTCGAAGCACAGTCGGGCAGTGAACCAAAGGTTTTGATAGACAGTCAGTTCCTCAATGAGCAGGTCGTCCTGAGGCACGTAGCCAATCAGGTTCTTCGCTTCGGGCTCCGATATGTCGTGTCCGTTGATGGTGATGCTTCCCTCCTGTGGTTTCAGCGTGCCGTTGAGCAGGGAGAGTAGGGTGGTCTTTCCTGTTCCCGAACCTCCCATGATGGCAAGCATCTCGCCGTTGCTGAGTGTGAAGCTCAGGTTGTGCATGCCGTTGTCGCTATTCGGAAAGCGGAAGTTGATGTCGCGTCCGCAGAACTCCACCTTTGCCGTTTCGTGCACCTCCTTGTCGTATGCCTCGATGATGGAAGAGTAATAGACGGGCTGTCCATACACGTTTTTCAGCACACTGCTCTGTTGCCACACCTGATACACGCCCGTCAGCACAGGCACGTCGTTGAGTGTCACCGTGTCCGAGCCGTTGTAAGTGAAAATCAGCAGTCCCGTCTCGCGGTCGAGCAGAGTCTTGATGGTGCCCTCGAATCCCTCTATGTGGTGCAGCACCACCCGTTCCGTTTCTCGGTTGGCAACGAAGTCGGCGAAGTCCTGATACTGTTCCTTCGGAATGTGAAACAGCGACGCCATGCTGAGGAACATGGTGTTGTCAGTCGATTCGTTACATTCGCAGAACTCCATCACACGCAGCAGCAGCAACGCTTCCTCCCTGGCTTGAATCTTGCCATGCAGCGAGGAGCAAATGAGTCCCACAGTCTTTTCGCTGTCGAGATTGTCGGTCATTTCGTATGCCAGACGCATGTCGCTGTAAAGGTCGAGGTAGAGGTCGGTGTTTCGGATGCCGAAGTGCCTGCGCAGATAGTTTGCAAGCATCTTCTTGGCGCGTTCCTCGTCCACCTGCTCCACCTTTCCGAAGAGAGCGAAAAGGCTGATAAAGCTTGATAGAATGATATCCGTCATCTTCTGTTGTCTTCCTTATTTCGTTTTCTTGATGAGAGTCAGCACGTTCTTACTCTCTATGCGTTCGTAGTTGATGATGTCCATCGTCTGTTTCACAATATGGATGCCCAGACCGCCAATGAGCCTTTCTTCAGCCGGCAGCGTGATGTCGATGTCGTCCTTGATGGTTGGGTCGAACGGCTTTCCCCAGTCGGTGATGATGAATTTCAGCCATTCGTTGTTGGCTTTGGCGTCAATGCAGACTTTTCCCTCCGTACCTTTCGGATAGGCATAGCTCATCACGTTCACCACGGCTTCCTCAATGGCAAGGTTCATGCTCATGATGTCGCTCATGCTGAGTCCCACTTCCTCGCACACTTCCTCCACAAACTCAGACAGCAGCGGCACCTGCTCCACGTCGTTCGGCAGCACAATTTGTCTCGACAGCCATTCCTCCTGCTCTGGTTGCTTCGTGTATTGGATGGCAAGCATGGTCATATCGTCGTTTTGCTCGGCTACACCCACGAATTTGCGAATAGCATCCTTCATCCGATTGATGAGCACCAGCGGCTTGCGTTCCGTCTGTTTGGCGATGTCAATCATCCTTTCCTCTTGGAATTGCTCGTTCTTGATGTTTTCCGCCTCCGTCACTCCGTCGGTGTAGAGGAAAATGGTTGTTCCCGGACAGACCACAATCTCCTGAGTGCTGTATTTGTATCCAGACATGATGCCGATAGGCAGGTTGGCATCGCATGGCAACATGTCCACCTCCGCATCGTCAATCAGCAGCGGAGCGTTGTGTCCCGCGTTGCAATAGCGCAATCTTCCCGTTGGGAGGTCGAGGACACCCATGAGGAGCGTGACAAACATGAAGGAGTCGTTGTCTTCCACCATCATCTCGTTGATTTCACCGACCATCCTGCCCGGGTTGCTCTCATGCGCTGTGGCAGTGCGGAACAAGGCGCGTGTCACCGCCATCACCATCGATGCAGGTACACCCTTTCCCGACACGTCGCCCACGCAGAAGTACAGTTTCTCGTTGCGGATGAGGAAGTCGTACAGGTCGCCGCCCACTTCCTTAGCGGGAGCCAGCTCGGCAAAGATGTCGATGTCCGTTCGGTCAGGGAAGGCAGGGAAAGTCTTTGGAATCATCGACATCTGTATGTTGCGGGCGGTGAGCAGCTCACCCTCGATGCGTCCCTTTTCCTCGTTCACCTTCTTGATTTGCTCTATCTGGCTGACGAGCGAGTGCTGCATCGTCTCGAACGAATCATGCAGGATGAGCATCTCGTCCTTGGTCTTAATCACTGGCAGAGGCGTGTCGAGATGCCCGTTCGAGATTTCCGTTGCCGATTGAGCAAACAGACGCAGAGGTTTAGTGACACTGTGGATATTCTTTTTCGCCACCAGCACGATGATAATCAGACTGATGATTAAGATGACGATGACCAGTTTGATGAAGAAATACACAGGAGGCAGTATGTCGCTGAACGGCACGATGGTCGCCACCGTCCATCCCGTACGATCGAGGGGAGCAAAGAACGTGAAGTAATACTTATCGTCTTTATCAAAGAAGAGGTTCAAACCCTTTTCGCCCGTATTGAAATCATCCACAAGGTCAAGGGCGGATTTTTCTCTATCGGTGATTCTCTTGAAGTAATCGAGAACACTCTCCTTGTCCGACTGCTTCCTTTCGGGATGCACGACGAAAGTCCCCTTTTGGGTGACGATGAAGGTGCGCGAATCGCCCTTCTTGTCACTATCCAGGCTCATGTCAAGTTCGTCGTTGTTAAGGCTATCCAGTTCCACCACCATCTTGGTCAGCTCGTCCACCGACAAGTCTGCCGTCAGCACTGCAAACATGTCGCCCTTCGAATTCAGCAGTGGCAATGAATAGGTCGTCATCCATATTTCTCCGCCGCCATCGTCAACGTATGGCTCGCTCCACGAACCCTTGCCCTGTTCCAAAGGCTTCGTGAACCACTCCTTGCTCACATAGTCATAGTCCTCCGTGTCCAATCGCTTGCTGTGGATGCCCGTGCTGTCGTGGTAGGCGTAAGGGGCGAAGAGATGGCCCTTCCTTGGCTCCACCTCGGGATTCAGCGCGATGGCAGCACCCGCAATGTTCGGGTTCAGCTCCAGCAGTCGCTCGATGGCGAAGTACTCCTTACTGTTGCTCTCGATACTCTCCTCCGCTTCGGGTATGTTGTTCGAAGTGGCAATCTCCACAGCCGTGAAGATATTGTTCACCTTCTCTTCCGTCACGCTCATTCTCGTGTAGAAGAGAGCCGACAGCGTCACGAAGCCGACGAAGAAGAGGATGAGGAAGAACAGGACAGAGAGGATGAGGTAGATGATGAGCAGCGTTATCACGACGCGCCAAGTGAGGCGCGAGGCGATGGTACGTGGACCTCGGAAGTGAGGAAATCGGATAAACTTAGGTATTTTCATACGCGTGGTGAGTAAAGTCTTGCCATCTTCGACAGAGGCTTACGTTAGTCGATTCCGTTGTGGAAAACAAGACGGAACTGCTTAGAACTGCTAAGAACTTGCAGAGCCATGACTGCTAAGAACTTGCAAATTTATAAAGATTTTCTGAATTGCCTACAATCCGATGCCATTTTTTCCTATCGAACACCAAAAAAGGTGCAGATGTATTTATCTTGAAATAGCCCCAACCCCCAACAAGGGCAAAGCTTTCAGGGTAATCACTCTTTTTATGCAATGTAAATGTGATATTTACCATTGAATACTTCATTATAGACTGAGTCAATTTACGCACGATTTACAAGAACAACATCATCAATGCCCTCATGACTTTTTCGAAAAGCATGATTGCAAACTCGACGTGCCAATATGAGACAAAAAGTGTAAAAAAATATCAAATAAAGTTAATTTGTTTGTTTTCTTGATCTACGTCATTTGTTGCATTGTTG
>OMTC01000212.1 GCA_900313845.1 uncultured Prevotellaceae bacterium | reverse complement strand
AACAATGAACCAAACGTAGGATTGACAGAAGATGGCAGTATATAACTATTGGAACTTTGCTAATGGGTGCAAGGTGGTGATTCATCAACATATAGAACAAGAACAAAGGAAGAAGTACATGGAAATCAATATTCACGACAATCAGAACGTGGTGGTGAGCGATAAGCCTGTCACCATCAATCAGACAAATAACTACTATGGCACGAATGATGCCAAGATGGGGACTGCTGCGCAACGTAAGCGCGTGGTGACGGAGGAGATGATAGCGCGTGCCATCTGCCATATCAATGGTAAGGGCAAGGCGCTGAAGTCATATCAGGGGTGGCTGGGTGTGTGCCATTACCTGGGCTGGATGCATTCCTTTCCGCGCGACGTGGAAACGTGTTGCAAGAAACTGGCTGGGCTGGCTTATCCTGAGAGGCTGGAGATAGAGTGCAAGTATGAGAATGTACGGAAGAGGAAAGATTCGAAATTCATGCAGGAACCGCTTCGGTCGTGGCCTACTTACGAGCCGCGTCCTGAGGAGAAGAGTCTGTTTGATGAATGCCTGAATGTGGCAAATGAGTTAGACAGAGAAATCCAGAAGATGGTAGGTACGGAATAGGGGGATTTTCCAGAGTTTTCCCAAGTTTTTCCCAATTCATTCCCTTTTCAATCCAAGCGATTGAGAAGGGATTTTTTGTGCCTACATTTGCAGTGTCGAAAATCAGAACGACGGTGGCCACCCAAGTCTGAACGACGAGGTTATTCATTTATTTTTTCATTTTATTTTTTTTTCAATATGGATAAGAAGAAAGATTATGTCGCTCCTGCGATTCGGATTGTCGAGGATGACGAGGAAGTGAAGGTGATTCGTCAGGCAGCTGAGGGTGCCATTGTTAGAAAGGGACGGGCGCACGTGACGATCTATGAATCACAGGACATTGATGTGCGCTGGCCTGAGACGGACCCGAGCAAGTGTCAGACGATGCTGAAGCGGACGAAGAGAAGAATCCGCAGTATCGAGTGACGGCTATGGTGCCCGCGAATTCGGCTGACCCTGCTGCGGACATCCTGGAACAGGTGGGAAACTTGGTGAGGACGATTGACCAGAAGGCGAAGATTCCGAAGGCGATGGGGAGGAAGTTGCTCAACGACGAAACGGCGAAGGTGATGGCGAACAAGGATTGCATTCAGTGCTATATGGAGATTCCGATTGCGGACCCGTATCGGGTGCAGCAGGAGTTCTACAATCTGAATAACAGGATTGCGAGTTGCTTGGCTCAAAATCAGGAGTATATCAAGAGGCTGGCGATTGAAGGGAAAAAATAAGAAGCCCCCAGCCAGCTCCCCCGAGGGGGAGAGAAGAAGCCTCACCCCCAGCCCCTCCCCGAGGGGGGAGGGGAGTAGATAGAAGGGAACGGGGGCGGAGAGGATTTTAGTTTTAATTTTTAATTATTAATTTTAAATTTCTAAAAATACTATATATGATGAAAAAGAAGTATTTCGCAAATGACGCTGACGCTCTGAAGGAGAGTGAGAAGCAAACCGAGAACGTGAATCATTTTTCTGTGGATGAGAACGGTTTCTATGGGAACTATGGAGGTGCTTACGTGCCTGAGATTCTGTATAAAACCGTGGAGAACTTGCAGAAGGCTTATCTGCCTATCATCGAAAGCGAGGAATTCAAAAAGGAATTCCACACGCTGCTTCGGGATTATGTGGGTCGCCCTTCCCCACTCTATTTTGCCAAGCGAATGAGTGAGAAGTATGGCTGTCAGCTCTATCTGAAACGGGAAGACCTGAACCACACGGGTGCTCACAAAATCAACAATTCGCTGGGACAAATTCTCGTAGCAAAGAAGATGGGAAAGACTCGTATCATTGCCGAAACGGGTGCTGGACAGCATGGCGTGGCTACTGCTACGGCTTGCGCACTGATGAATATGCCATGCACGGTGTATATGGGTGCTACTGATGTGGAGCGCCAGCGCCCAAACGTGGAACGCATGAAGATGCTGGGGGCAGAGGTGCATCCTGTCACTTCGGGCAACATGACACTGAAGGATGCGACGAACGAGGCAATCCGTGATTGGTGTTGCCACCCTGCCGACACCTTTTATATAATAGGAAGCACGGTAGGTCCTCACCCTTATCCCGACATGGTGGCTCGGCTGCAGAGTGTGATTTCGGAGGAAATCAAATGGCAGTTGGAAGAAAAGATTGGAAGAGATTACCCTGATTATCTGATGGCATGCGTGGGTGGTGGTTCAAATGCCGCTGGCACCATCTACCACTATTTAAATAATGAACGCGTGAAGATAGTGTTGGCAGAAGCAGGTGGACTCGGCATTGAAACGGGGCAGACAGCTGCATCCATGCAAATCGGAACGGATGGCATCCTGCATGGCTCTCGTATCAAATTGATGCAAACAGAGGATGGACAGATCGTGGAACCATATTCCATCAGTGCAGGACTCGATTATCCTGGCACGGGTCCTATCCACTGCAACCTGTACCAGACGGGACGCGCAAAGGTGCTTGCAGTGAACGACGACGAGGCATTGGCAGCTGCTTTCGAACTTACCCGCATGGAGGGTATCATCCCCGCTCTGGAATCAGCCCACGCACTCGGAGCACTACCTAAAATGCAATTCAAGAAAGATGACGTGGTAGTACTCACCGTGAGCGGACGAGGCGACAAGGATATGGAAACGTATTTGAAAGTGATAAATCAAAAGTAAAAGGCCTCACCCCCAACCCCTCTCCAAAAGGCGAGGGGAGTAGAATGAAAAGTAAAAATAAAAACACAAGATTATGTTGTATAAATATCATACCGTATCAAAAAAGATATTAGGAGATCTCACCACTCCTGTAGGCACATATATGAAATTGAGGGACGATTACCCTCAGTCCGCATTGATGGAAAGTTCCGATTATCATGGTGGAGAAAATTCCAAATCCTTCATTGCTGTGCACCCTATTGCCAGTATCGGCATCGAACATGGGAAGGCTGTGGCTCAATTCCCTGACGGAAGAAAAACCGAGCACGAAGTGAATGAGCATTATCTTTCGGATAAGGCAATCAATGATTTTCTCCATGAATTTTCCATCGAAGGAGAAAACGCTGAGTACTGTGGACTGTTTGGTTACACTTCCTTCAATGCAGTGAGATATTTTGAGAATATCAACGTGAAGGATGAAACTCAGGAGAAGAACGATGCCCCCGACATGTTATATATTCTCTACAAGGATGTCATCGTGTTCGACCACTTCCGTAACGAACTCATTATCATTGAACTGATGGAAGAAGGTGAGGAAGATGATTTGGACCAATTAGAAAGCGACATCCTCAATCGGAAGGTGCAGAGCTTTGAGTTCCATCCCGTAGGTAACTTCACTTCCACCCTCACGGACGAAGAGCACAAGGCAAATATCCGCAAGGGTATTCAGCATTGCCTTCGTGGGGATGTATTCCAGATTGTGCTTTCTCGCCGATTCATACAAGGATATGAGGGCGATGACTTCAAACTCTATCGTGCTTTGCGTAGCATCAATCCTTCTCCTTATTTATTTTATTTCGATTTCGGAGGATTCCGCATCTTTGGTTCTTCACCTGAGACTCATTGCCGAATCGAGGGAAAAAGAGCCTATATCGACCCTATTGCAGGTACAACCAAGCGCACAGGGAATCCTGAGCAGGACAGAAAGAATGCGCTCTATCTGAAGAATGATCCGAAGGAAAATGCCGAACATGTGATGCTGGTGGATTTGGCGAGAAATGATTTAAGTAGGAATTGCCACCATGTGAAAGTGGACTTCTACAAGGATATGCAGTATTATTCCCATGTCATTCATTTGGTGAGCCGAGTGAGTGGAGAACTGGACGAAGGAGCCGACCCAATCAAAGCGTTTATCGACACCTTCCCCGCTGGCACACTTTCGGGTGCTCCGAAAGTGAGAGCCATGCAACTCATTTCAGAGTATGAGCCTCACAATCGAGGTGCATACGGAGGATGCATCGGTTTCATCGGATTCAATGGTTCTCTCAATCAAGCCATCACGATTCGTACCTTCGTAAGCCGTAACAACGAGCTGTGGTTCCAAGCAGGTGGTGGTATTGTTGCAAAGAGTAATGAAGAATACGAATTGCAGGAAGTGAACAACAAACTTGGAGCACTGAGAAAAGCTATTGAAATGGCTGAAAGGATTTGATGATAGACTTCAAAAACAAGAAAATGGATATGAAAAGAATCGCAATCATTGATAACTACGATAGCTTCACGTATAATCTTTCCCACCTTGTGAAAGAATTAGGAGCAGAAGTGAAGGTTTTCAGAAACGACAAGTTTCAGATGGAGCGACTGGAAGCATTCGATAAGATTATACTTTCTCCAGGTCCTGGCATTCCGTCCGAAGCAGGATTCCTACTCGACGTGATTCGCAACTACGCTGGTAAGAAACCCATTCTCGGTGTGTGCCTCGGACATCAAGCCATCGGAGAGGCATTTGGAGGACAACTTACCAACCTCGATAGTGTGTTTCATGGTGTTGCAACACCAGCAACCATCATTCAGAAGGACTACATTTTCGAAGGGCTTCCTCAAAAGATAGAGGTGGGACGCTATCATTCGTGGGTAGTGAGTCAGGAAGGATTCCCTGATTGTTTGGAAGTGACAAGTGTGAGCGACGAAGGCTACATCATGTCGATGCGCCACAAGTCATTCGACATTCGTGGCATTCAATACCATCCCGAAAGCGTACTGACACCTGATGGAAAACAAATCATTCAGAATTGGTTGAAACAATAAAAGTGAAAAGTGAAAAATGAAAAGTGAAAAATAAACATAAAAACTCAAAAATATGAAACAATATCTTGCAACCCTTATTGAAGGAAAAGAACTCTCACGTGAAGACACTCGAGAGATTATGGTGAATATCACCAAGGAAAAGTACAACGAGCACCAAATTTCTGCCCTACTTATGGGTATTCGATGGACTGCTCGAAACGGGCAAATACATCGACCTCAGCGATTACAACACACTCGACATCGTAGGTACGGGTGGTGACCAGAAGAACACCTTCAACATTTCCACTTGCTCAGCATTTGTGATTGCTGGAGCAGGCTACAAGGTTTCAAAGCACGGCAATGGAGCCAGCACATCCGTGAGCGGTGCCAGTACCGTATTGCTCGAGCATGGCGTAAAGTTTACAGATAATCGTGACACGATGCGTCGTTCCCTCGACGAAGCAGGCATCTGCTATTTCCATGCCCCACTCTTTGCCTACGGCATGAAGTACGTAGGTCCAACTCGCAAAGCATTGGGAGTACCTACATGTTTCAATTTACTGGGGCCTCTCGTTAATCCTTGCCATCCTAAGAATTCTCTCCACGGAACTGCCAATCAAGCACAACTCCGCCTTTACACCAATATCCATCAGAAAATCGGTGATAATTATGGTGTTATCACCAGTTACGATGGATATGATGAAATATCACTTACGAGCGGTTTCAAATTCGTCAACAACAACTTCGAGAAGGTGTTTACACCGAAGGACTTAGGTCTCAACTATGTGAATCACGAAGACATTTACGGAGGTTCTACGGCTCAGGAAGCAAAGAAGATTTTCGACAGCGTACTCGAAAACACCTGCACAAGGGCACAGAAAGATGTGATTCTGGCAAATGCTGCCTGTGGAATAAGTGTCCTAGACCGCAATCTCAGCATTGAAGAATCCATCGAGATAGCTCGCGATTCCATCGAAAGCGGAAAGGCACTCGCCGCACTCAAGAAGTTTGTGGAAATCAATTCTTAAAATCGAAGAACGAAAGTGAAAAATAATAACGGAAAAGTACGGAAAAACGAAAAATTTTGTAAATTCGTTAAGGTGTGTTCTATTAATTCTGTTTAAAGATTTCTACCAATATAAAGTGATTTCGTTTCGGTTGCTTTTTGTTTGATTTGAAGTCTTTTTGCCACTTTTCTCGATTACATAGCTCGCTATGCGCCCTCAAAAACTGACAAAAATCCAATCAAATCAATTCAAAAATCAATCCGACATAATT
>OMTC01000352.1 GCA_900313845.1 uncultured Prevotellaceae bacterium | reverse complement strand
TTTTTTCATCTGAAATGAGATTAAACGAAGAAGAGTGAAGAAATCAGAATTGGCAACATTCTTCATTCTTCACTCTTCATTCTTCATTTACATACTTAGTCAATGATAAGGCATTCACCTGTCATGTCGGCTGGCTGTTCGAGTCCCATGATGTGGAGGATGGAAGGAGCCACGTCGGCAAGACGACCGTTCTTCACCTTTGCACTGTTGTTGTTCGTGACGTAGATGAAAGGAACAGGGTTGAGGGAGTGTGCCGTGTTTGGAGTGCCGTCAGGGTTGATGGCGTTGTCGGCATTTCCGTGGTCGGCAATGATGATTGCCTCGTAGTCGTTAGCCTTGGCTGTTTCGATGACGTCGTGCACGCACTGGTCGATGGCAACGACAGCCTTGGCGATGGCATTATAAACACCTGTGTGACCAATCATGTCGCCGTTTGCAAAGTTCACCACGATGAAGTCGTACTGCTGTGTGTTGATGGCAGCGACGAGTTTGTCCTTCACCTCGAATGCGCTCATGTCAGGCTTGAGGTCGTAGGTAGGCACCTTTGGAGAAGCCACGAGGATGCGGTCCTCACCTGCGAATGGAGCCTCGCGACCACCATTGAAGAAGAAGGTGACGTGAGCATATTTCTCTGTCTCGGCTGTGTGCAACTGGCGGTGAAGGATGCGTCGTAAGGAGTCATGCAGTAGTACTGGAGTCCTGGGATGGTCTTCATGCCCTGCTCCTCCATGTCCTTCTGAGTGAGGACGATGGTGAGTTCCTTAGCGCGGTCGTTGCGGTAGTTGAAGAAGATGACAACGTCGCCTTCCTTGATGCGTCCATCCACGTTGGCATTCACGATTGGCTCCATGAATTCGTCGGTGTTCTTGTGAGCTTCGGAGTCGGTGTCGTAGCAGCTCTGCACACCTTCCACCATGTCGCTTACCAAGCGTCCCTTGCCCTCAACGAGCTGGTCGTAAGCCACCTTGATGCGGTCCCAACGCTTGTCGCGGTCCATGGCATAGAAACGTCCGATGATGCTGGCAATGTGACCTGTAGATTGGTTGCAGTGGTCTTGCAGTTCCTGGATGAAACCCTTACCGCTCTTTGGGTCGGTGTCGCGTCCGTCCATGAAACAGTGAACGAAAGTGTTCTCGATGCCGTATTCCTTGGCAATGTCGAGGAGTTTGTAGAGATGAACGAGCGAAGAGTGCACACCACCGCTGGAAGTAAGACCCATGAGGTGGATGCTCTTGTTGTTCTTCTTTGCGTATTCGTATGCGCTCACGATTTCAGGGTTCTTGAGAATGCTACCGTCCTTGCAGGCACGGTTGATTTTCACGAGGTCCTGATAGACGATGCGTCCTGCGCCGATGTTGAGGTGACCCACTTCGGAGTTGCCCATTTGTCCGTCAGGAAGACCTACGTCCTCGCCGCTGGCGTCGAGCTGAGAGTGTGGACTAACTGCATTGAGATAATCAAGATAAGGGGTTGGAGTGCGATAGATGACGTCGCCTTCACCCTTGTTGCCGATTCCCCATCCGTCGAGAATCATGAGTAATGCTTTCTTTGCCATAAAAAGATTTACTTATTTAAAGATTTACTGATTTACGGATTTAAAAAACGTTGCAAAGTTACCTCTTTTTCTTGGAATTACCTTGCTTCCTCGTAGATTTCTTTCGTCAGTTTGCGGTCGAGTTTGACGTAATTGCCGATGGGTTCGCCTTTTGCGATGTGGAGATTACGAACGAGTGTGTCGATGTCGGGGTTCTCGATGCCGAGTTCCTTGAGGGTGATAGGCAAGCCGAGAGAGTGCCAGAACTCACGGAGACGTGCGATGCCTTCAGCAATGATTTCCTCGTCGGTCTTGCCTTCAGGAGAAACGTGCAGAACACGAAGGGCAAGTTGCTTGGCACGATGAGGATTGATGCGCGAAACGACGGTGAGCCATGCAGGGAACATGACGGCGAGTCCTGCACCGTGGGTGACGCCATAGAGGGCACTGAGTTCGTGCTCCATGAAGTGGGAAGCCCAGTCCTCCACCACACCCGTGCCACAGATGCCGTTGTGAGCCAACATGCCTGCCCACATGATATTGGCACGTGCGCCGTAGTCCTGAGGATTTGCCATCACTTTGGGTGCTTCGTCCATGATGGACATGAGCACGCCTTCAGACACGCGGTCGGTGATGCTCGTTTCGGCAGTGTTGTTGAAATAGCGCTCAAAGATATGCACCATCATGTCGCAGATGCCGCTTGCCGTTTGGTAAGGAGGGAGCGTCATGGTGAGCTCGGGGTTCAAGATGGAGAAGCGAGGACGCAAGTGCTCAGGACAGCGCAAAGAGAGTTTCTGCATGTTGGAAAGATTCGTGATGACGGAGTTGCCCGAACCTTCACTTCCTGCCGCAGCGATGGTGAGAATCACGCCCACGGGCAATGCTTTCTGAATCTTTGCCTTGCCACAGTAGAAATCCCAAAAGTCGCCATCGTAGAGTGCGCCACAGGCAATGCCCTTGGCGGTGTCGATGGTGGAACCTCCGCCCACAGGAAGGATGAAATCGAAATGCTCGTTGCGAACCATGTCGATGCCGATGCGCACGAGGTCGTCCTCTGGATTGGGTTTCACGCCGCCGAGTTCACCAAATGGTAGATTCTCTTCGGTGAGGGCTGTACGAACACGGTCGAGCAATCCGCTACGAACCACAGAACCACCACCATAGACGATGAGAACACGAGTTGCACCATTCTCGATGCATAGTTTACCTACCTGGCTTTCAGTGCCACGCCCGAAGACGAAATTGGTGGGAGTGCAAAAAACAAAATTTTCCATATTGTGATTTCGTTAAACGTTAAACTTTAAACGATATACTTCAAGTTACAAAGTTATCGAAAAAACTGAGAGGAATTGCTATTATTTGGAAAAAAGTATTTAAATTTGTGACCTACCTAACAAATAGACACATTTGAAAAACTTTTTAAAACGATTATTGAAGCTATGAAACTGAAGACTATTCTTATTAAAGTATTATTGTTGACACTGACGATATGCGCACAAGCGCAGAATGTTGATGGTACATTCACCATTGCGACTATGAACGTGGATGGTTTGCCACCAAAAATCCTCTTTACGACTATCAACGAGGATGGACCGCAGGAGGTAGGAACAACGCGCATGAGGGAGTTGATAGCTCAAAAAGGATGGGACTTTTTCAGCGTCTCTGAGGACTTCAACTACAATTCGTCGCTACTTACCTATCTTGGTGATTACAGTTATGGGAAATTCCGCGGAGGAATAGCTCTTACTAACATGATGGGAATGACGAAATTCAACACCGATGGTCTCAATTTGTTTTGGAAGACAGCTAAATGTTCAATGGCAAATGAATCGA
>OMTC01000256.1 GCA_900313845.1 uncultured Prevotellaceae bacterium | reverse complement strand
GACCACATACGCCCAAAGCATACTGTCTCAGCCAGTTGACGGCAAACACTATTCACTCCCCTCGCCCTTTGGAGAGGGGCTGGGGGTGAGGCTCCTCTATAATCCTCGCATGAAGTCGGCCTACAACTTTGTGCCTGCCATCATGGGAATGTTGCTGATGCTGATTTGTGCCATGATGACTTCCGTCAGTATTGTTCGGGAGAAGGAAAAAGGAACGATGGAAGTGCTGTTGGTGTCTCCCGTTCGTCCCATCATGATGATAGTGGCAAAGGCAGTGCCCTATTTGGTGTTGGCTTTCGCCATCCTTGTCTCCATCCTCCTGATGGCTCGCTTCGTGCTCGGTGTGCCGTTGGCTGGCTCCATCCTGTGGATTTTCGTAGTCTCAGCCATCTATATTTTGTTGGCGTTGTCCTTGGGCTTACTCATATCCAACATCGCAAGCAGTCAGTTGATGGCGTTACTGCTCTCGGCTATGGTGTTGCTCATGCCCATCGTCATGCTCTCGGGCATGTTGTTCCCCATCGAGTCCATGCCTATGGTTCTGCAATGGATTTCGGCTGTCATTCCACCGCGTTATTATATCGAGGCGATGCGCAAACTGATGATTATGGGCGTTGGCATCGGCGAGGTGATGCGCGAGGTGGCTATTCTCAGTGGAATGACAATCTTTTTGCTGATTGTGTCCCTTGCCAAGTTCAAGACACGATTAGAGTAGCATCAAAGTAAAATGGAAAATCAGCAATGATAAAGTATCTCATACAAAAGGAGTTCCTGCAAATACGTCGCAACGCGTTTCTGCCCAGGCTCATCATCATTTTTCCCATCATGATTATGTGTGTCATGCCGTGGGTGATGAATCAGGAAGTGAGGAACATCCGTGTCAGTGTGGTGGATCATGACCACTCTTCGCTTAGCGCACGTCTTGTTCACAGCATAGAGCAGAGCAACTACTTCCGTTTCCGTGGAATGCAACCTTCGTACGAGTTGGCACGGAAGGAGATAGAGAAGAGCCGAACCGACATCATCCTGGTCATAGCGAAGGGGTATGGCAAGGTGGCAGAGATGAAGGCGAAGGGCAATGCCATCCCTTCCGAGGAGGATAGGGGAAAGATACTTATTGCTGCCAATGCAGTGAACGGTGTGAAGGGTGGCATCGGTGCCAGCTACCTCTCCCAGATAGTCATGGCGAGTGCCAATCCTGATGCAGCCGCCTTGCAGACAGCCGTTTCCACCTTCTATCTCTACAACAAGCATCTCAATTACAAGCTGTTCATGATTCCCGCACTCTTGGCGATTGTGATGATGCTCATGTGTAGTTTCTTGCCTGCTCTGAATATAGTTAGCGAGAAGGAGACGGGAACGATAGAGCAAATCAACGTGACACCCGTTTCGAAGTGGTCGTTCATCCTCGCAAAACTCATTCCCTATTGGCTCATGGGACTTTTGGTGGTTACCATCTGTCTCTTGTTGGCATGGGCAATATATGGAATCACTTGTCAGGGTCCCATTGCCCTCGTCTATCTTCTCACCATGGTGCTCGCACTTTTCTTCTCATCCTTAGGCTTGCTTGTCTCCAATTACAGCGAAACGCTCCAGCAGGCCATCCTTGTCATTTGGTTCTTTATGGTGTGCCTTCTCTTGCTCAGTGGATTATTTACCCCAACCCGTTCCATGCCTCACTGGGCTTACCTCACCACCTACATCAATCCCATGCACTATTTCATCGATGCCATCCGCACTGTCTTTGTTCGTGGAGGCAATTTCGCTGCCATCGCCCATCAAGTGTATGCTCTTTGTGCCTTTGCCATCCTCATGAGCTTTTGGGCTGTGGTAAGCTACAAGAAGAACTCCTGAGAATTTTTAATTGTTAATTCAGAAGCGTTCTACATTGATTTTCTTTGGTGATTGTAGTGGCTATGTCCGTGTTTTTTCGTAAGTTTGCAGAATGTAACGAGAACCGAAAAGAATCAAAATAAGAATGCAAGACGAGAATATTGACAATGCGATGTATTGCATTGACCCCGAGGAGGCAGAGACCACGGATGAGCGTACCGAGAAGGGAACGCTTGTGCTACGCGACACTCCATTTGTTGACATGATGAAACGGCGCATCTTCAATGTGCTGCTCATTGCAAATCCTTACGATGCTTTCATGCTGGAGGACGATGGACGTGTGGATGAGAAGATTTTTGAGGAATACTCCAAACTCGGTCTGCGCTATCCTCCTCGTTTTTTCCAGGTGGCTTCGCAGGAGGAAGCTGAGGAAGAACTGAAAAAGACGAGTTTCGAACTGGTGATTTGTATGCCAGGAACGGACAATAACGATGTGTTCGATATTGCCCGAGACATTAAGATTCACAATCCTAAGATTCCAATTGTGGTGCTCACGCCGTTCAGTCATGGTATCACGAAACGTATGGAGCATGAGGATTTGAGCATTTTTGAATATGTGTTCTGCTGGCTTGGAAATACGGATTTGTTGCTTTCCATCATCAAGTTGATTGAGGATAAAATGAATTTGGAGCACGACATTTCTTGCGGTGTGCAGATGATTATGCTGGTGGAGGATTCCATTCGTTTCTATTCCTCGATTCTTCCAAATCTTTATAAGTTCGTCTTGCAGCAAAGTCTACTCTTTGCTACCGAGGCTCTTAATTCCCAGCTCGAAACCCTCCGCATGAGAGGTCGTCCAAAGATTGTGCTGGCGCGAAACTACGAGGAGGCATGGGCTCTCTACACGAAGCACAAGAACAATGTGCTGGGAGTCATCAGCGACTGCCGATTCCCTCGTAACGGCGTAAAGGACGAACGAGCAGGTTTCGACCTCCTTTCTGCCATTCGCAAGGAAGACGAGTTTGTTCCACTGATTCTGGAGAGCTCAGAATCAGAACGAGCAGAGTGGGCACGTCAATGCCATGCTTCGTTCATCGATAAGAATTCGAAGAAGATGAATGTGGATTTGCGAAAACTGGTGCAACGTTATTTCGGTTTTGGCGATTTCATCTTCCGCGACCCTAAGACGATGAAGGAAGTGGCTCGAATTCGCAATTTGAAGGATTTGCAAGACAATATCTTCAAGGTGCCAAAGGAATCGCTGCTCTATCATGTGAGTAGGAACAATGTATCCCGTTGGTTAGGCTCTCGTGCCTTGTTCCCTATTTCCGAATTCTTGAAGCACATCACGTGGAACACGCTTCAGGATGTTGACCAACACCGTCAAATCATTTTCGATGCCATCGTGGCATACCGAAGGATGAAGAACCAAGGTGTGGTGGCTGTGTTCCATCGCGACCGTTTCGACCGTTACTCGAATTTTGCTCGCATCGGCGATGGTTCTTTGGGAGGAAAGGGACGTGGCATTGCCTTTATCGACCATATCATCAAGCGTCATCCTGAGCTTAATGAGTATCCAAATGCTACGGTGATGATTCCGAAGACGGTGGTGCTCTGTACCGACATTTTCGATGAATTCATGGAGAGCAATGAGCTTTATCAGGTGGCACTGAGTGATATACCTGACCCAGAGATTCTGCAATACTTCCTCCATGCTCGTTTGCCAGAACGATTGGCAGAAGACCTG
>OMTC01000027.1 GCA_900313845.1 uncultured Prevotellaceae bacterium | reverse complement strand
CAGTTTGTCAGCCTTTTTAGTTGGTTCTTTCTTGAACGCTTGGGTGATGAGTCGTATGAAGTTGCGCGATAAGGAAAAACATTTTTCTTGGCGTGCCATTGCTTCCACGTTGGTTGGCGAAGGAGCGGACTCAATTATCTTCTTCCCTTTGGCATTTGGAGGCTTGATGCCTGTTGAAGAACTACTTAAACTAATGCTTTTACAAGTTACTGCAAAAACACTCTACGAAATCTTCGCTTTGCCTGTAACAATTCAAGTTATACGCTATGTGAAACGAATTGAAGGGGAAAGTGCGTATGACACAAATGTTTCTTATAACATTTTGAAAATCAACGATATTTAATTTAATCAGTTCAAGTATTAGATGAATAAAGATAAAGCACTTGTTGTGTTCTCAGGTGGACAGGACAGCACTACCTGTCTTTACTGGGCTAAAAAGCGCTTCAAAGAAGTTTATGCCCTCAGTTTTGTGTATGGGCAGAAGCACGAATTGGAAGTGGAATTGGCTCGACGTATAGCCTCCAAGGCAGGGGTGCCCTTCGAGGTGAAAAATGTCGAATTCATCAGTGAGTTGAGCACTGGATGCTCTCTCACTGACAATTCCATCCCGATGGATTCGGACAAACCTGCTGAATCCTACCCTAACACATTCGTACCCGGGAGGAACATGTTTTTCCTTTCCATAGCTGCTGTGTATGCAAGGGAACATGATATTATGAATATAGTGACGGGAGTATCGCAGACGGATTTTTCGGGTTATCCTGATTGCAGAGATTCTTTCATTCGTTCTCTGAATGTGACATTGAATCTTGCTATGGACGAGCAGTTTGTGATTCACACTCCGCTGATGTGGATAAACAAGGCTGAGACTTGGAAAATGGCTGATGAATTGGGCATTTTCGATGTGATTCGTCACGAAACACTCACTTGCTATAATGGGATTCCTGGCGATGGATGCGGACATTGCCCTGCCTGCAAACTGAGAAGGCAAGGATTGGAGGAATACTTGAGTCAAAAGAAATTAGGAAATAATTAAAAATCTTATTCACAATGAGCGAAAGAGAACAAGAGGGATTGTTAGCCCTTGGAAAAAAAACAGAATACAAGCAGGACTATGCACCAGAAGTGCTTGAAGCATTCGAAAACAAACATCAAGAGAATGACTACTGGGTGAGGTTCAATTGTCCTGAATTCACCAGCCTCTGCCCTATCACGGGACAACCTGATTTTGCTGAGATTCGTATCAGTTATATTCCTGACGTGAAGATGGTGGAGAGCAAAAGCCTGAAGCTTTATCTTTTCAGTTTCCGCAATCATGGAGATTTCCACGAAGATTGCGTGAATAAGATTATGAAAGACCTTATCAAACTGATGGATCCTAAGTATATTGAGGTGACAGGAATCTTCACTCCTCGCGGTGGAATTTCCATATATCCTTACGCCAATTATGGACGAAAAGGAACCAAGTGGGAGCAGATGGCTGAATATAGGATGCAGAATCACGATTTGAATTCCATTTGATGCAAAAATTTTTAATATTTTTGCCATTTATTTCGTGCTTTTCCTTAACTTTGCAAATTATTTACAAATAAAAAGGTAAAAAAGAAAAGGAAAAGTCACTGAATGATTGAGAAGCATATTGTGCTGGATGATATCGACCTTTTGACTTTCTACGGTGTGAACAATATCCACCTGCAAATGATAAAGGCGTTGTATCCTAAACTGCGCATTGTTGCGCGAGGAAATATGATTAAGGTTTTGGGCGATGAGCTTGAGATGTGTTCCTTTGAGGAAAACATTGAGAAGATGCGTGCCCATTGCTCAAAATACAACTCGCTCAACGAAGAAACAATTCTCAACATTGTGAAAGGTGGAAACCCCGATGCAGAAAAGGGGGATTCCACCGCAATTTGTTATAGCGTTACGGGAAAGCCTATCGTGGCTCGTAGCGAAAATCAGCGAAAACTCGTAGAGGCTTATCTGCAAAACGATATGCTTTTCACGACGGGTCCTGCTGGTTCGGGCAAAACCTATATCAGCATCGCTTTGGCTGTTCGTGCTTTGAAAAACAAGGAAATCCGCAAGATTATTTTGTCGCGTCCGGCAGTGGAAGCAGGAGAAAAGTTGGGCTTTCTGCCTGGAGATATGAAAGAGAAAATCGACCCTTATCTTCAGCCTCTCTATGATGCTCTGCAAGACATGATTCCTGCTCAGAAATTGACGGAATACATGGAACAGAATGTCATTCAGATTGCTCCTCTCGCCTTTATGCGAGGACGAACACTGAATGATGCTGTGGTGATTCTCGATGAAGCGCAAAACACTACCACTCAGCAGATTAAGATGTTCCTCACCCGTATGGGACAGAATACGAAAATGATTATTACGGGCGACATGACTCAGATAGATTTGCCTCGCTCTGTGAGAAGTGGCTTGAAAGAGGCAATGCTTGTGCTGAAGGATGTGAAAGGGATTTCTTTCGTTGAAATGAATGAAAAGGACATTGTCCGCCATCGCTTGGTGACAAGAATTGTGAATGCTTACGATGAGTACGATAGAAAAAGGAAGGAAGCAGAACCAATTCTTTTCCACGATAAAGATTTCAAATGATAGTTCCGTCGCAGAATCATTGAGATTTGAAGAACTACTATAACATAAAGCATAATCATCATTAAAAAACATATTTACAATGAAAGCTCTTACAAGAACCGATTTCAACTTTCCAGGACAGAAAAGTGTGTATCACGGAAAAGTTCGCGATGTTTACAATATCAATGACGACATCATGGTGATGGTGGCAACGGACCGCATCAGTGCATTTGATGTTGTGCTGCCAAAAGGCATTCCTTTCAAGGGACAGGTGCTCAATCAGATAGCAGCAAAATTCCTTGATGCATCGAAGAATGTGGTACCAAATTGGAAACTTGCTACTCCTGACCCAATGGTAACTGTGGGATTGAAGTGCGAGGGATTCCGTGTGGAAATGATTATTCGTGGCTATCTCACGGGTTCTGCATGGCGTGAATACAAGGCTGGAAATCGAGAGATTTGTGGTGTGAAACTTCCTGATGGAATGAGAGAAAACGAGAAGTTCCCACGTCCAATTATCACACCTACAACCAAAGCAGATGAGGGACATGATGAGAATATCTCCAAGGAAGAAATCATTGCTCAAGGTATTGTTAGCAAGGAGGACTATGAGATCATGGAACAATACACTTACGAGCTCTTCAATCTCGGTACAGAAATCGCTGCTGAAAAGGGTTTGATTCTCGTTGATACAAAATATGAATTTGGCAAGCGCGACGGAAAGGTTTATCTGATTGATGAAGTGCATACGCCTGATTCAAGCCGCTATTTCTATGCAGAAGGTTATCAGGAAAAGTGTTACATCGAACTTTATGAGCACATTGTCGGCGAGAAGTTTAACAAGGAAACTTCGGACGAAGACCTTGCAGCTCGAATTGAAAGAAATGTGACAGAGTATCTGAAGACTCTGAAACGATAAGAAACAATAGATAAGTTGTACGCACAAGAAGAAGTAAAGCCATACGACGGAAGTGCATCGAAGCGCGAGCAAGTAGAAAAAATGTTCGATAAAATCGCACATTCCTACGACACGCTCAATCATACACTTTCCCTTGGAATCGACCGAATTTGGAGACGCAGAGCCATCAAGCATTTGAAGCAAACTGCGAAAATTCAGCCGAAACGGATTCTTGATGTTGCTACAGGAACTGGCGATTTTGCTATCTTGGCTCAGCAACAACTTCATCCTGAGCGTGTTGTGGGGATTGACATTTCAGAGGGGATGATGACGATAGGACGAGAGAAAGTTGAGCAGAAAGGGTTGTCGGATGTGATTTCCTTTCAATATGAAGATTGCGAAAGCATGTCTTTTCAGGACAGCCAGTTTGACGCTATCATATCGGCATTTGCCTTGAGGAATTTCCAAAATCTTGACAAATGCCTGATGGAAATGAAACGAGTACTGGTGCCTCAAGGAAAACTCGTGGCTATTGACTTGTGTACACCAGTATCGTTCCCAATGAAGCAACTCTTCTGGGTTTGCAAGAAGGTGGTGATGCCACTGATAGGACGTTTCATTTCGCACGACCATCATGCTTACACCTATTTGCCTGAGACGATGGACGCTGTGCCCCAAGCAGACAAAATGGTGGAAATCTTTCAGAAAGCAGGTTTGAGGAATGTGAGCTACAAGCGACTCATTTTTGGAATGTGCATTCTTTATTCAGCCGAAAAATAAAAGGATTCAAATAATACTTCGCAACATGGACACTTACGGACTCATAGGATATCCGCTTGGACATTCTTTCTCGCGCAATTTCTTCACAGATAAATTTGCTAGTGAAGGCATCGATGCTGAGTACAAAAACTTTGAAATCCCATCCATTGATGATTTGCCTTTAGTGATTACAGGAAATCCTCATCTGAAGGGATTGAATGTGACGATTCCTTACAAGGAAAAGGTGATTCCATTCCTCGATGAGATTAGCAAGGAAGCACGCGAAATCGGTGCGGTGAATGTGATTCGTGTGGAGCGAAAAGGAAAGAATGTGAAGCTCATTGGTTACAATTCCGATGTGGTGGGTTTCAAAGAATCCATCGAACCTCTTCTTAAAATTCACCATAAGAAGGCGTTGATACTTGGCACAGGCGGAGCTTCTAAAGCAGTGTATTATGCTTTGACAAAACAACTTGGATTGGAAGCGGTGTTTGTGTCTCGCTACAAGCGTCCTAATACCGTGGTGTATGAGGATTTGGACGAAGAAGCACTTCGGGAATATGAAGTTGTTGTGAATTGCAGCCCAGTGGGTATGTTCCCAAAGATATATGATTCTCCGAAGATTCCTTACGAGGTATTAAATGAAAACAATTTGCTTTTCGACCTTGTGTATAATCCTGACCAAACCATGTTTATGCAAAAAGGGTTGATGCATGGAGCTGTTGTGAAGAATGGACTTGAGATGCTGGTGCTACAGGCTCTTGCTTCCTGGAAGTATTGGAATCAGTAATGATTCTATTCTTAAGTGGCATTGATGCTTTTTGTTCGATTGATAGATTTTGACGAGACTTTCCTCTTTTAATCATAAATGAAATCATAATGATGAAGAGATTTGCTACTTATATATTATTGCTGCTTTGCTCCTTTACCCTGTGGGCAAAGCCTTATTCAGCTCAGACACTTCCTGAACTCGATAGATATACAAGAGTGTCGAATCCCGATGGAATCCTCTCTCAAAATGCGGTTGACTCTATTCACTCGATGCTCAGAGCATTGGATGCTCACAATGTGTTTTGCATTGTGGCTGTGGTGAAAAACATTGAAGATGATGATCCTTACAAATTTGCTATTGAATTAGGAAGACGCTACGAACTGGGAGGAAAGCAAAGCCAAGGTGTTGTGATTGCTTTGGCAACAGACGATAGAAGCTATTTCATTTCTACGGGAACGGGAATGGAGAAGTATCTCCCTGATGCCATCTGCAAACGTATAGAGAATCAAGCCATGCTCCCCTACCTCAAGCAGAGCGATTGGGACAATGCTGTGATGGCGTGTGTGAGAGATATGAAGGGATATTTGGAGAAGAATCCCGAAATCATGGAGCAATATCGTGATGACTATGATTCAGGAGAAGATGATGCTTTCTTCACCTTAGTTGGAATCCTGTTTCTCTTTGGAATTGGATTTATTATACTCAGCGTGATATACACAGAATATAAGGAAAGTAAATGTCCTTATTGCGGAAAGCATAGTCTGAAAAAGGAATCGACGCGAATCAAAAAGCTCAGTAGTTTGAAATACGAATACCACATTACATACAAATGTAAGAATTGCGGAAAAACAACCGTTAAGACTCGCATCCACGAGCAACAACCTCCTACGATTATAATTGGTGGTGGAGGTGGCAGAAGTGGAGGATTCTCTGGTGGCTTCGGAGGCGGAGGAGGCTTCGGTGGTTTCGGAGGCGGTTCTTTCGGAGGCGGTGGTGCTGGCGGAAGATTCTAATCTTTCTCTTTTCAATCTATTTCAATGAACTAAACAAAAAAATATTAATCATTTAAAAACATTTAGAAAAATGAAAAAAACAGTTGTTCTCATTGTTGTAATATTGGTTGCAGTCTTTTGGGGTTCTAGAATTTACAATGGGTTTGTTAATTCAGACGAGATTGTAAGCAACGCTTGGGCAAAAGTGGAGTCTGATTATCAGCGTCGTGCAGACCTCATTCCTAACCTTGTGGAAACTGTGAAAGGTTATGCAGCTCACGAAAAGGAAACTTATCAGGCTGTAGTGGAAGCACGTGCTAATGCTACAAAGATTCAACTCAATGTGGATGAGCTTACAGAGGAAAACATGCAGAAATTTCAAGCAGCACAGAGCGAACTGAATTCTGCTTTGAGTCGTCTCATTGCTGTCAGTGAGAATTATCCTGAACTGAAGGCAAACGAGAACTTCCTCGAATTGCAGGCTCAACTTGAAGGTACTGAGAACCGTATTAAGGAATCGCGTAATGCATTCAATGATGCCGTGAAGGATTACAACGTGACAATTCGCAAGTTCCCTAACAACATCGTTGCTGGCATCATGGGCTTCGACAAGAAGGCTGGATTCAAGGCAGCCGAGGGTTCTGACAAGGCTCCAACAGTAGATTTCAATTAATAGCACATGGAACTGAATGCCCATAACAAGGCAGAATTTCCTCCTATGCACACAGCCGAACATTTGCTCAACCAAACGATGGTTCGCATGTTCGGCTGCGAGCGTTCTCGGAATGCTCACATAGAACGGAAGAAGAGCAAAATCAATTACACACTTAAGTCAGAACCCACAGCTGAACAGATTGCTGAAATAGAAAGAATCATGAATGATTTGATTCAGCAAGACATTCCTGTTGTTTATGATTTTGTGACACGCGATGAAATACCCGAGGGTGTTACACTCAACAAACTACCTGATGATGCCAGCGAAACACTAAGAATCGTGAGGATTGGTGATTATGACGTGTGTGCCTGTATCGGTGCTCATGTGAAATCTACAGGCGAAATCGTTTCATTCCATATCAATTCCACATCCTGGAATGATGGAAATTTCCGCATTGTGTTCAAAGTGGGCGCAACATCTTAGCGTTTTCTACTGACACTTTGTCATACTTGTGTCAGCAACAGAATCAGAATCTGTTGTTGGCACATTTTTTGTATCTCGACACGCTCAGAAATAAACAAATCTTCTATAATAAAATGCAAAAAGGTAATATTGGGGTTACTACAGAGAACATCTTCCCCGTTATCAAAAAGTTTCTCTATTCAGACCATGAAATTTTCCTCCGTGAAATTGTTTCCAATGCAGTAGATGCCACTCAGAAACTTCGCACACTTGCTTCGAAAGGTGAGTTGAAAGAAGAAGCTGGGGATTTGACCGTGCATGTAAGTATCAATAAGGATGCAGGCACACTCACTGTCTCCGACCGTGGTATTGGTATGACAGAGGAGGAAATCGACAAATACATCAACCAAATCGCTTTCTCTGGAGCCAACGATTTCCTTGACAAGTATAAGAAGGATGCAAATGCCATCATCGGTCATTTTGGACTCGGTTTCTATTCTGCTTTCATGGTTTCAAAGAAAGTTGAAATCGTTACGAAGAGTTGGCAACCAGATGCAAAGGCTGTGAAATGGAGTTGCGACGGAAGTCCTGAATTCTCTATCGAGGATGCAGATAAGCAGGATCGTGGTACGGACATCATCATGTATATCGACGATGATAGCAAGGATTTCTTGGAAGAAAACAAGATTTCTGACTTGCTGAAGAAGTATTGCCATTTCCTCCCTATTGCTGTTGCTTTCGGTAAGAAGAAAGAATGGAAAGATGGCAAGCAGGTTGAAACAGAAGAGGACAATATCATCAATGATACAACTCCTATTTGGACCAAGAAACCATCTGAATTAAAGGACGAGGACTACAAGAAGTTCTATCGCGACCTTTACCCTATGAGCGATGAGCCTCTTTTCTGGATTCATCTGAATGTAGATTATCCATTCAATCTCACAGGTGTGCTCTATTTCCCTAAGGTGAAGTCGAATTTCGATTTGCAAAAGAACAAGATTCAGCTCTATTGCAATCAGGTATTCGTCACCGATTCAGTGGAAGGAATCGTTCCAGACTTCTTGACCTTGCTTCATGGTGTCATTGATAGTCCAGATATTCCACTCAATGTAAGCCGAAGCTATTTGCAGAGTGACTCCAATGTGAAGAAAATCAGTACTTATATTTCCAAGAAAGTTGCCGATCGCTTGCAGCAAATCTTCAAGACAGACCGTAAGGACTTTGAGGAAAAGTGGGACGACATCAAGATTTTCATCCACTATGGCATGCTGAGTGAAGAAGATTTCTATGATAAGGCTAACAAGTTTGCTTTGTTGAAGGATACAGAAGGCAAGGCATACACTTATGAGGAATATCAGACGCTCATCAAGGATAATCAGACTGATAAGGATGGAAACTTGGTTTATCTTTATGCTCAGAATAAGGATAAGCAATATAGTTACATTGATTCTGCACAAGCTAAGGGATACAATGTGCTTCTCCTCAATGGCGAACTCGACACAGCTATGGTAAACATGCTGGAACGTAAGTTCGAGAAGAGCCGCTTTGCCAGTGTAGATAGCGATGTGATTGACCGTCTTATCGTGAAGGAAGATGAGAAAAAGGAAGAATTGGCTGAATCCAAGAAGGATATTCTCAAGAGCTTGTTCCAGACCCAGATGCCTAAGATGGAAAAGATGGAATTCAATGTAGATGCTCAAGCAATGGGTGAATCAGCTGCTCCTGTTGTCATTACCCAAAGTGAATACATGCGTCGTATGAAGGAGATGAGTCGAATTCAGCAAGGTATGGGCTTCTATGGTGAAATGCCTGATATGCTCAATGTTGTACTCAACACCGACCACAAGCTTGTTAAGGATGTTTTGACAGAGGGTGAGAATGCTACTGCTGAAGCTTTGAAACCTATTCTTGGTGAAATAGCAGGACTTACAGCCCGTCGTGATGCCATCAACCAGCAGAATAAGGATAAGAAATGGGATGAGATTCCTCAGGAATCGAAAGATGATTTGTCCAACACAGAAAAGCAAATTACCGAACAGCAAGAGAAAAAGACTGCTATCATTGCTGACTATGCAAAGGACAATAAGATTGTGCATCAACTCATTGACTTGGCTCTCCTTCAGAATGGTTTGCTAACAGGTGAAGCACTTAACAAGTTTGTTCGTCGTTCTATCGAATTGATTTAATTTTGCAAGAGTATATAGTTTATAAATAATCAATCTTATGCAACTTACCGTCGTTATTATCATTTGCTGTATAGCTGCTGTGTTACTCATTCGAGGCATTGTCCGAAAGTTTCAAGGCAAGGATAAAGTATGCAATTGTGATGGCGGACAAAATTGCCATTGCAAGGATAAGCAAAACGATTGTCCAGGTTGCTGTGATTGCAAATAAACTATACACTTATCAGAATAAGGAAAGAGTTGGGTACAATAACGCCCAGCTCTTTTTTTATGTTCTTCTCCATTTGAAATAGTGTTTCCCTTTTCCTTTTGAAAAGAGATTCAACATAAAAAAACAACTCCATCACTCAGAAGAATGATGGAGCTGAATGTTTTTGATTGGATAAAAAGTCTATCTAATCAAATGTGTGTGTGAGTTTCTTACTTGAGCTCAGCGAGGTACTTGATAGTACGAACCATCTGAGAAGTGTAAGAGTTCTCATTGTCGTACCAAGCAACAACCTGTACGAGAGAGTTACCGTCACCCATCTTAGAAACCATAGTCTGGTTTGCATCGAAGAGTGAACCGAACTTCATACCGATGATGTCGCTAGAAACGAGCTTCTCTTCTGTATAACCGAAAGACTCGTTAGTTGCAGCCTTCATAGCAGCGTTGATACCCTCAACAGTAACCTCACCCTTAACAACAGCGTGAAGGATAGTAGTAGAACCTGTTGGAGTTGGAACGCGCTGTGCAGCACCGATCAACTTACCGTTCAATTCAGGAATAACCAAACCGATAGCCTTAGCAGCACCAGTTGAGTTAGGAACGATGTTCTGAGCACCAGCACGTGCACGCTGAACATCACCCTTGCGCTGAGGACCGTCCAAAATCATCTGGTCACCAGTGTAAGCGTGTACAGTTGTCATGATACCACTCTGGATTGGAGCGAAATCATTCAAAGCCTTTGTCATAGGAGCCAAACAGTTAGTGGTGCAAGATGCAGCAGAGATAACTGTGTCAGCAGGAGTCAGAGTCTTGTGGTTTACATTGTAAACGATAGTAGGCAGATCGTTACCAGCAGGAGCAGAGATAACAACCTTCTTAGCACCAGCGGTCAGGTGAGCAGAAGCCTTCTCCTTAGAAGTATAGAAACCTGTGCACTCGAGAACTACGTCAACGCCGAGTTTACCCCAAGGAAGTTCAGCTGCGTTAGGAATAGCGTAGATAGTAATCTCCTTGCCATCAACAATGATAGAGTTCTCTGTGCAGTCAACTGTGTGCTTGTTCTCACCGAACTTACCACAGAAACCACCCTGAGCTGTATCATACTTGAGGAGGTGAGCAAGCATCTTAGGGCTTGTCAAGTCGTTGATTGCTACTACTTCATAACCTTCAGCCTCGAACATCTGACGGAATGCGAGGCGACCGATACGGCCGAAACCGTTAATACCAACTTTTGTTGCCATTTTTGATTTTTTTGTTAATTTAAAGGGTTTAAAAACTTTATATTAAATCTCTTGATAGCATAATAGAAATGCATATATCTTGTTATCCACAATTACAATGTTCGGCAGATTTGCATGCAACGAATAAAAGTATTGTAAGCAGCATGAAAGATATGCTAATCAGTCTTTGTTTGTTTATATGCATTACTTAAAAAGAGCTATTTTCTTTCTACCAATACAAATTTTTAGGGCAATTTTTACAAATCTTTGAAGATTTACCCCTTTGTGAATGCAAAGTTACAAATAATTCTTTTATCTTTGCAAAAGATTTTAATAAAAAAATCATAATTGCGAAGTGCTTATTGACAAAAATCGTCTTTATCTTCCCTTTTGCCAACTGTGCTTTGAAAATAAGTATTTTCACTAACCATTTTTATCAATTAAAAAACAGACAAAACTATGGGATTTATTAAAGAATTTAAGGATTTTGCCATGAAAGGCAACGTGATGGACATGGCTGTCGGTGTAATCGTCGGCGGTGCTTTCGGTAAGATTGTCACATCTTTGGTTGATGACGTCCTTATGCCTATCGTTGGTATGTTGACTGGCGGCATTGATTTGTCAGGTTTGGAATACAAGATGATGATTCCATCTGTTGATGGTGGCGAGCCAATTGCAGGAGCCACACTCAAGTATGGTGCTTTCATCCAGAACATCATCGACTTCCTGATCATCGCGTTCTGTATCTTCCTCATGGTGAAGGCTATGAACAAGTTGACTGCTAAGAAGGCTGAAGAACCTGCTCCTGCTCCAGAACCATCTGCTGAAGAGAAACTCCTCACCGAGATTCGTGATCTTCTTTCTAAGAAGTAATCCTGAAAAAAGTATTTATGGATAAAGACAAAGAGAGGATACCTCAAACGGGGTACCCTCTTTTTCATGCTTGCTATTCAACGTTGAAGTCCAGCTTAGCAGCTTTCACACCTTTTCCTCTGACATTCAACTGAGCCTTACCACCCTTTTCTTTCGAAATGATTCCAACTGAGAGCATACCGTGGAACACTTTCATAGTAGGGTTTGTAAATACCTCCAGACTGGTGGCATCTCCATTGCAAATACCTTTGAACTGAGCAGCACCGCTTACAGACACTTGTATCTGATTGTCCGCATCAGGGCAGAGATTTCCATCCTTATCCACAACCTTCACCGTGATGAAAGCCATGTCTTCCCCATCCGCATTCAAATTCGTTTTGTCTGCTTCCAGCACAATGTGGTCGGGAGCACCAGCTGTTTTCACACTCTCCTCTCCCACTCTGTTTCCATCCTTGTCATAAACTACGACACGAATTTCGCCTGGTTCATATTTCACGTCATTCCAACGCAAACGATACCTATCGAAAGCAGGACCATCCTTGCCATCCAGTTTTGGATTCTTCGAAATCTTTCCTTGGCTCTTGCCATTCACAAAGAGTTCTGCCGTAGGATAATTCGTATAGCAATACACAGGTGTCACTTCACCCTCGCGTCCTTTCCAGTTCCAATGAGGGAGCAAATGAATCGTGCTTTCATTCTTGTTCCAGCGAGAACGATAAAGATAATATCTGTCCTTAGGAAGTCCTGCCAAATCAAAGATTCCAAAGTAGCTACTTCTGCTTGGCCAATATCCGTCGTATGGGGTTGGTTCGCCCAAATAGTCGAAGCCTGTCCAGACAAACTCACCCATCACCCAACTCTTGTCATCTTGCAGCACCCAATCTTCCTCAGGCACATTGCTCCACGAGCAAGCCACCACATCATAGCCCGTGCATTGTCCATCGTCCCATTGCTTGTCTTTGCCATATTCCACAGGGAACTTATACACGCCACGCGAACTCACCGTACTGGCAGTTTCGCTTCCCAACACAAATCCATGACGCAGTTTCTCGTAAGCCATTTCATACTTGTGCGTGCGATAATTCATGCCAGGAATATCGAGCACCTGAGCATAACCAGTTGAAAGCGCATTGTCAATTCGGTCCATTCCAGCAGTCACAGGACGAGTTGGGTCGAGCCGATGCATCAGGTTCTGCATATCGCGAGTCATATGGTTTCCCTCCTTCATTCCCTGCTCTGGAATTTCATTTCCGATACTCCACATCACAATGGAAGGGTGCAATTGATTTGCCTTCACAAGATTGGTCAAATCCCTTCTCCACCAATCATCATAGAAGCGAGCATATCCGTTCTTGCACTTAGGATATTTCCACATATCAAAGGACTCTGCCATCACCATGATTCCCAATGAGTCGCACAAATCCATCTGCCACTGCGAAGGCATATTGTGAGAAGTTCGAATCGCATTGCATCCCATCGATTTCAACAGTGTGAGTTGATGGAGCAAAGCTGCTTTGTTCACCGCAGCACCTAACATTCCCAAGTCGTGATGCAAGCAAACTCCTTTGAATTTATAAGGTTTTCCATTGATATAGAAATTACCTAAACTACCATTCCCGTCGAGATTTGTATAACTATCTCCATAGGAAATCGTTCGAATTCCATACTTGAAAGTCTTCGTATCAACAACTTTGCCATTTGCCTTGATGATACTTACTTTTGCCTCATAAAGAATAGGGTTAGACGGATCCCAAACTTCGATGCCTTCCAATGTGATTTCATCGCTTGCAACGCTATTCTGAGCTAAACCATGAATCGATTTGAAAGGCAAGTCGAAATCTTTCCCAGCGATTGAAAAACGAACCACATCGCCTTCTTCTCTATTCATCACTTTCACCTTTGCCTTCAGCTTTGCAGTGTTCGAGGACCAAACGCTTTCCACTGTTTGCACATCAATACCCCAAGGAGCAATATGTGTCTTGCTGGTGGTAATCAATGTCACAGGTCGATAAAGTCCTGCACCTGGATACCAACGACTACTCTCCTCAATGTTCTGCAAACGCACAGCAACCGTGTTCTTTCTGCCGTCCTTATATATATAAGGAGTTATATCAACGTTGAAAGCCGAGTACCCATATTTCCACTCGCCAGCCAGTTTTCCATTC
>OMTC01000417.1 GCA_900313845.1 uncultured Prevotellaceae bacterium | reverse complement strand
GTGTACCATATTTCTGCTCATAATACTCAATTGGTTTCAGTAAGCGAATCATCGCCACGCCGCATTCATGCTTCAAAGGCTCCATAAGTGTAGATTAAAATGAAGAATGTAGAATGAAGAATAAAGAATATGAATGATACAAAGACTGCCATCCGGATGGCATTCTCCTCCCCTCGGGGAGGACGGGAGGGGGCTTGAAGAGGGCAAGAGGAGCTAATAGGCTTGCTCATGTACTCCACTCACGGCACGGCCGCTTGGGTCGTTGAGCTTTTTGAAGGCTTCGTCCCATTCACGAGCGATAGCGGTGGAACAAGCAACGCTGGCTTCCTGTGGTACGCTGCGGGCAGCGGAGTCGCTTGGGAAGTGCTCGGCAAAGATGCTGCGGTAATAGTATTCCTCTTTGTTCAACGGAGTGTTGATAGGGAAACGCTCAGCAGCTTGTGCCATCTGCTCGTCGGTCACTGCTTCGGCTGTGATACGCTTGAGTGTGTCTATCCATGAGTAGCCCACGCCGTCGCTGAACTGTTCCTTCTGTCGCCAAGCAATCGCTTCGGGCAACATGTCAGCAAAAGCTTCACGGAGGATGCGCTTCTCCATGGTTTGTCCTGGACACATCTTTGCTTCGGGGTTCGTGCGCATTGCCACGTCGAGGAATTCTTTGTCGAGGAATGGCACACGACCTTCCACGCCCCATGCCGACAGACTCTTGTTGGCACGCAGGCAATCGTACATGTAGAGTTTGGAGAGTTTGCGCACGGTTTCGTCGTGGAAATCCTTGGCACTTGGTGCCTTGTGGAAGTAGAGGTAGCCACCAAAGATTTCGTCGGCACCCTCACCCGAAAGTACCATCTTGATACCCATCGACTTGATGACGCGGGCAAGGAGGTACATTGGTGTGGAGGCACGAACGGTGGTCACATCGTAGGTTTCAATGAAATAGATGACATCGTGGAGGGCATCGAGTCCCTCTTGGATGGTGTAGTTGATTTCGTGGTGAACCGTGCCGATGTAGTCGGCAACGAGACGTGCCTTTTCCAAATCTGGCGCACCTTTCAGTCCCACCGCTGAGCAAAACACCGTATGGCACATCGGACATCACCTGGCGCTTCACGGCTTGGCGGAGAGACTGACGGATTTCTTCTTCGTCGGAACCGTTGTTCTTAACGGCATCATACTCCATCCAGTCGCGCTGGTAATAGCGCTTGATGCCAGGATTCTTGCTCCAATAATAATGACCAGGTAGGAATGGTTCGTAACGTTTGCACTGCCCTTCGAGGGCTTTCAGTTCGGATGCCACATAGACGGTTCCGTCGGCATCGTAACCTATATATAAAGGTATCACACCGATAGGGTCGCGAGCAATCAGGAATTCGTCGTTCTCATGGTCGTAGAGCGCGAAGGCAAAAATGCCGCTGATTCGCTCCAAGAAAGGAGGAAAAGCGTCGGAGTCGGTGGAGGTGAGGGATGCTCTCCACTCTCGGTAAAGAGCAAGGATGACCTCGCAGTCGCTGCCCGTTTGAAACTCATATCTGCCTGCAAATTGTTTTCTGATTTCCTGATGATTATAGATTTCGCCATTCACAGCAAGCACCTGTTTGCCATCGGGCGAAAACAGAGGCTGCTTACCACTTTCGGGGTCCACAATACTCAGTCGCTCGTGCGCCAAGATGGCAGAACCACCACACCAGATGCCACTCCAGTCTGGTCCGCGATGACGAAGTTTCTGACTCATTGACAATGCTTTCTGTCTCAGTTGGGGAGTCTGCTCCTTCAATTGAAAAATTCCTACTATTCCACACATGATGAGATTTACTATTTACGGATTTACTATTTACAGATTTACGATTTACTTTTTCCCTTTGTATTCTTAAATATAAGAAAGATAAAGATAATTTGTTTGGGCGGGATATTCGGCAGCAAGGGTATCTACTTGGTTGACAGTAGGTACGATGTCGAGCTCTTTGCGCCATCGACGGATGGTGAGTCCCGATTCCTCATGGCTCATGAAAGCCTCTAATCCGAGGGCGCGACCAATTTGGAAGTCAGAGAAACCATAGACTTTCGCTTCGTGGAGCAAATCAACGAACTCTGGTGCTTCGAGGTACTCAAGAAGTTCGCTCTGCTCCATCAACTGCGTCAGTTCGGAGAGATGACCGAATTGATGGAGATGTTCGTCGATACTGACGATATGACGTAGTTTAGCAAGGAACCAGCGGTCAATCATCGTGAGTTGATGAATCTGCTCATCAGTGTAACCCATTTGCATCGCCTTCGAAACGACGAAAATACGCATGTCGGTAGGAGCATGGAGAGCACCATCCACATCACGGATGCGAAGCTCGTGGTTTTCTACAAAGCCATGCATGCCTTGGCTAATCATGCGAAGTCCCTTTTGCAATGCCTCTTCGAAGGTGCGACCTATAGCCATCACCTCACCGACGCTTTTCATGGATGAACCCAATTCGCGTGCTACGCCGTGGAACTTCGAGAGGTCCCAACGCGGAATCTTACAAACCACATAGTCGAGGGCTGGCTCAAAGAATGCGGAAGTGGTCTGTGTGACGGAATTCTTCAATTCAAACAAACCATAGCCAAGACTGAGTTTAGCTGCCACAAAAGCAAGTGGATAGCCCGTAGCTTTTGATGCCAATGCAGAGGAACGCGAGAGGCGTGCATTCACCTCAATGACACGATAATCCTCCGAAGCAGGGTCGAGTGCATATTGCACGTTGCACTCACCGACAATGCCAATGTGACGAATGATCTTGATGGCAAGAGCACGCAATTTATGGTATTCGCTGTTGGTGAGCGTCTGACTTGGTGCGACGACAATGGATTCACCCGTATGAATGCCCAGAGGGTCGAAGTTCTCCATGTTGCAGACGGTGATGCAGTTGTCATATTGGTCGCGCACCACCTCGTATTCTATCTCTTTCCATCCTCGAAGTGATTTCTCCACGAGGACCTGAGGCGAGAAGGAGAAAGCTGTTTCTGCCAAGCGGGTGAGTTCCTCTTCGTTGTCGCAGAAACCACTGCCTAAACCACCGAGCGCATAAGCAGCGCGAAGGATAACAGGATAACCCACAGTGCGAGCTGCCTGTTTTGCTTCCTCAATGGATTCACAGGCTTCGCTCACAGGCTTCGCTCTTGATGGTCTTCACATGGATTTCGTTCAGTTGATCCACGAATAGTTCTCGGTCCTCGGTGTTGATGATGGCTTGAACGGGCGTGCCCAACACACGGACACCATAACGTTCCAATACTCCACTTCGATAGAGTTCCACACCGCAGTTGAGTGCCGTCTGTCCGCCAAAGGAGAGGAGGATGCCATCGGGACGTTCCTTTTCGATGATACGCTCCACGAAAGAAGGTTTCACAGGTTGGAAATAAGTCTTGTCAGCAACCCCTTCCGAGGTTTGCACCGTGGCGATATTTGGGTTAATCAGTACGGTCTGGATTCCTTCTTCGCGCAGTGCCTTGAGTGCTTGTGAACCTGAATAGTCGAACTCGCCAGCTTCACCAATTTTCAATGCTCCCGAACCCAGCAGTAATACTTTTTTTATCTTGTCATTCTTCATAGTTTCGCAATGAATTCGTCAAACAAAAATTCTGTATCTGTTGGTCCGCTGCATCCTTCGGGATGAAACTGTGCCGAAAACCAAGGCTTTGAGATGTGGTGAATGCCCTCGTTGGAACCGTCATTCATATTGATGAATTGCTCTTTCCAATCCTTTGGCAATGTCCTCGCATCCACAGCATATCCGTGGTTTTGAGGTGTAATAAAACAACGATTGCTGCCCACGAGTTGCACAGGTTGATTGTGGGAGCGATGACCATATTTCAGCTTATAGATGGATGCACCTGCAGCCTTAGCCAATAGTTGGTTGCCGAGGCAAATGCCGAAGATGGGTTTGTTCGTTTGTGCCATGAAGCGTTTCAAGATGTCTATCGCTTCACCGCATCGGTTTGGGTCACCAGGACCATTACTGAGGAAAAGACCGTCGAAGTCGAAATGAGTATAATCGTAATTCCAAGGAACACGAATGACTTCCACGTCGCGGTTGATTAGGCATCGGATGATATTTGCTTTCACGCCACAATCCACCAGCACCACTCTGCGACGGGCGCCTTGGTTGTAACGGATGACTTCATGACAGGAAACGCGTTCTACCCAGTTGGTGGAAGCATAATCACTTTCGTCTGATTCAGAAATGGATTCAAAGGGGGTGATGATTCTTCCTTTCATCACACCTTTCTCACGGAGAATCTTCGTTAATCTGCGCGTGTCGATACCTGTGATGCCAGGAATGTGCTCACGTTTCAACCAGTCGGCAAGGCTTTCATGAGCGTTCCAATGAGAATAG
>OMTC01000101.1 GCA_900313845.1 uncultured Prevotellaceae bacterium | reverse complement strand
AAGCATCTTAAATTGGACGACAACAAATGCGCCAAGCCCATCACTCCAGGCTACCCCGACAATCACTATGAGGAACTGATGCTGCACATCGACGAACTTCAGGAGAAGGAAGGACATTTCACCCTCAAGTTCAACGATAAGACCTATTTTACAAGCTTCACTCACATGCCCAACACGGATTGGAACATTGCCGTGGTGAGCCAATACGACGACATCTTCGCCTCGCTTCTATCGTTGAGGGCACTGATGCTCATCCTGTTGGTGTTGGGAGTGGCAGGCGTAGTATTGCCGTGCATTTGGATTATCAAACGCAATTCGCGTCCACTGGAGACCTACTCCCTCTTGGCACAGCAAATTTCCGAAGGCGATTTCGATGTGGCTCTGCCGAGACTGAAATACCACGACGAGATATGGCAAGTGGGACAATCGCTCCAATACATGTCAACTTCACTGAAGCAGTACATGGGTGAACTGAAGGCGGCAACTGCCAAGGAGACTGCCATCAAAAGCCAGATGCATATTGCCAAGGATATACAGATGCGTATGCTTCCCAAGTCGTTCGATAGACAGACGGCAGGCACCACCATCGACGTCAACGGTTGGCTGGAAGCCATGCAGGAAGTGGGTGGCGACCTCTACGACTTCCAATTGAGCAAGGACAGGAAGAAACTTTTCATCAGTATTGGCGACGTGAGTGGCAAGGGAGTACCAGCATCGCTCTATATGGCAGTGACACAGAGTCTTGCCCGTGCCTTCGCCTTTCAGCAGATGGGAAGCAGCGACATCATCCGACAACTGAATGAAATCGTTTCGCGCGACAACGACATGAATATGTTTGTAACCATGTTCATCGGTTGGCTCGACCTTGAAACGGGCTTGCTCACCTATTGCAGTGCAGGTCACAATCCACCCGTATTGGTACGCAATGGCTGCCAAGTGGAACAGATAGAAGTGAAGCGACAGTTCCCAATAGGACTGATGGAAGGTGCATCCTACAGCACCTCCACCCTGCAACTAAACGATGGCGACGTACTTTTGCTTTATACCGACGGAGTGACCGAGGCCGAGAACAGCAAACAGGAGCAATATGGCGAGGAACGACTGATGCAAGTGCTGTCGCAAATTGGCGAACGGGAGGCATCAGCCATCATCGAACTCGTGCGTGAAGATGTGAATAAATTCAGGGACGGAGCCACTCCAAACGATGACACGACCATCGTCCCTTTGCGCTACCATAGCTCACACGCTCAACCATTGGTGAAGACTCTCACCATCAAGAACGAAATGAATGAGTTGGATCGCTTCATCTCATGGCTTGAAGAGGAACTGAAAGCGGTGGAAACACCTATAGAGGTGATAACAAAGATGAAAATCGCCCTCGAGGAGGCAGTGGTGAATGTCATCAACTACAGCCAGATGCCTGCTGGCAGCGACATCGACTTTTCACTTGAGACAAACGACACGAAGGATGGGCACCAACTCGTGTTCACCATCAAGGACACAGGTGTGGAGTTCGACCCTACGCAGCACAATAAAGCCATCCTTGACGGAGACCCAACCGAGCGACCTATCGGTGGACTGGGCATCCACATGATGCACGAAATCATGGACGTGATAGAATATCTACGTGAGAACCATCATAATATATTGACACTCAAGAAAAACTATTAATTCATAAACAATCATGGAAATAAAAATCAATGAATGCAATGAAAAGGCATTGAGCCTTTCAATCGTGGGACGACTCGACTCGATCACGTCACCTATTTTCCTTCCTAAAGTGGAGGAAGCCTACAACAGCGGCGACATCATCATCGACTGCAACGAACTGGAATACGTGAGTAGTGCAGGACTGCGTTCACTTATGACTCTCTACAAAAAGGCTCAAAGCAACAATGGCACTCTGCGGATGAGGGGAGTGAATGTCGCAGTCAACGATGTACTAAGAATGACGAACCTCGACAGCGTGTTTGTGATAGAATGAGAAAATGAAGAATGAAAAATGAAGAATGAAGAATGAGTTTTACTCTGCTTAGGAAATGAGTAATTTTCATTCTTCATTCTTCATTGATAACCTAATAGTTCTCCTGATGGATTTCGAAGTAAGCCTGTGGATGTGCACAAACAGGGCAGATTTCAGGAGCTTCCTCGCCCACTACGAGATGTCCGCAGTTGCGGCATTCCCATACTTTCACTGATGATTTCTTGAACACCTCTGCTGTTTCCACATTCTTCAGCAAGGCACGATAGCGCTCCTCGTGATGCTTCTCGATGGCAGCCACCATGCGGAACTTAGCAGCCAATTCCTTGAAACCTTCTTCCTCGGCAGTCTTGGCAAAACCCTCGTACATGTCTGTCCATTCGTAGTTCTCGCCATCGGCAGCAGCACCCAAGTTCTCAGCGGTGTCGCCTATGCCGTTGAGTTCCTTGAACCATAACTTGGCATGTTCCTTCTCGTTGTCGGCGGTCTTCAGGAAGAGAGCTGCAATCTGCTCAAAACCCTCTTTCTTTGCCTTCGATGCAAAATACGTGTACTTGTTACGAGCCATTGACTCACCTGCAAAAGCTGCCTCCAGATTCTTCTCTGTCTGGGTGCCAGCATACTTAGTTTTCTTTTCCATGTTTCTTTGATTTAATTGTTAGTAGTAATCATTTATACTTAACGCTAAACTTTCTCATCTTCGCACTTCCAACTTATTGGCAACAAAGACACCTGCAAGGATGAGGGCACTGCCTATGTATGCCATGGGAGTCATGGGTTCGTCCAGCACCAAAGCACTGGCGATGACCGTCGTGACAGGGTTAAGATAGATATAGTTGGAAGTTTGCATCACACCGATTTTCGACACTGCCACACTCCAAAAGAAGAAGCAGGCAAAGGAGGCTATCACAGCAAGGAAAACGAGGTTCATCCACACTTCAGGACGTGCAAATCCCTCCACAGGAAACGACCACGGACGAAACAGAAACACGGGCAGCGCTGTGAGGAGTCCATAAAAGAACACCTTGCGTGTGATAAACACTGCACCATAACGAAGCGAAATCTTCTTGATAATCAAACTGTAAAGTGCCCACGAAAGCGCGGCAGTGAGTGCCAGCAAGTCGCCTTTGGGATTGAGGCGCAGCACAAACTTACCATTGTAAATCACCACACCCACACCAATCAATGCAATCACGGAACCGATGATGAGCGGAGGGGTGGCTTTGATGTCCTTCACAAACAGCAAGCCCAGCAGCATCGTAATCAGTGGAGCCGTGCAGACAATAAATGCCACGTTATTGACATACGAAATGCCAATGGCTTCGTTTTCTGCAAGAAAATAAAGACTTCCACCCACGATACCCAGCACCACAAACAACAGTTCGTCCTTCCACGACTTGCTCTTCAGTTTACCACGCGAGAAGGCAAGGATACAAAGATAAGCAATGGCGAATCTCAGCACAAAGATTTCAAGAGGGTCCAAGCCCGCATGAAGCAGCACCTTGGTATTCACAAAAGTAACACCCCAAATCGCAATCGTAGCGATGGCAAGCAAATGATATGCAAAATTCTTCATTGAAAAAACTGTTCTAAAACCATTCAGCCCTCCATGCTTGTGTCAGTCACATCGTTTCATTTTCCAACTCCAACAAGCCAACATGCAAATATACACCAAAAAAGTGAACAAGAAAAAATCAGAACACTTTTTTATCGGATTTTCAAACATTAGGCACAAAATCCCGTCACTATCCTCGCGGACTATGACGGGCTGAGCGCTCTATTATCTAACTAACTTAATTATCTAACTAACTTAAATCAGGGATTTAAAGGATATAAAGGATGAAAGGATGAATGAAAAACGAAGAAGGGCTTCGGCAGAGCCGAAGCTTACTGAGAAAAGAAGCATGAAAGGCTTCGGCAGAGCCGAAGCTTACGGAGAAACGGGGGAATTTTTTCAACGAAGATGGCAACGAAGACGGCAACGAAGACGATAACGGAAACGATTTGTCCTCATTCTACTCCCCTCCCTCACAGGGAGGGGTAAGGGGGAGGGTCCCTTTTATTCTTGCTTGATGCTCTCCACTGGATTGGCGTTGGCGGCGTGCCAGCTTTGGAGGATGACGGCGAGGAAGGAAGCGAGGGCGGTGATGAAGATGGCGAGGGCATAAATCCACCACGAGAGGCTGATGCGGTAACTGAACTGCGAAAGCCAGTCGTTGCCAATGTAGTAGATGATTGGGATGGCGATGATGGCGGCGATGCCCACATAGAGCATGAACAAGCGCACCAAGCGGATGAGCACCTGTCGGCTCTTCGAACCAAACACCTTCCGCACGGCTATCTCACGCCGACGCTGCTGAATGTAGTACGTGCTCATGGCAACGAGGCCGAGCAAGGAAATCAGCAGTGCCACTGCCGTGAAGATGAGGATGAGACGCATGAGCTGAGTTTCCTCCACGAAGTGCAGGGCTATGTATTCGCAAGGGCGCATCACGTTCGGGTACACATCCATATATTCCTCCCCTTTCACTTTCCGATACACCTCACGCACTTGTTGCTTTGCCTCCTCGGGGTCACCTTTGAAGCGAACCACCACTTCATAAAACTGATCTGAGTCGCCAACATAAATCTCCGTTGGATATTGGTCCTGCAAAACCGTTCCCCAACGCATATCCTCAAACACGCCTGCCACTGCCACACTGTCGATAACACGAACCATCCGTTTCATTTGGAAAGATCCATCGGCATCGGGGGTTCCCGTCCAAAATGGTCTTCCCACCATGCGGGCGTCAATAGGAGTACTGAGGAGTTCCATCGCACTGCGCGAGAAGTAATGATGCCGTCCTTCATGTTTCGATGTGTTGTACTTATGAATCATGTCCAAGCCCAACAATTCCAATCCTTCTTGCGAACAGTCCAGCGAGTTATGCTTACCGGCTTCAGTATCGTCATCACTCATGTTGTAAAAAGAACCTCCACCATTGCTCCACCAAGGAAGTTCCGAGAAAAAGCCGACCTGCTCCACGCAAGCCAACTGCTTCAGTTCCTTAGCCATGACCGAAAGAAACTCCTTATCCACCTTTCTTGTTCTGGGATGCACCTCCATCAGATGCTCCGTGTCGTAACCCATCGGCGCATTCACCATGTGATGGACCTGCAAGGAAATCAGCAACGAAACCCCAATCAGCACGATGGTGATGGTGTGCTGAACAATGATGAAGAAGCGGGAGAGCCGCATCTTGGTGGCGCGTCGGAAGGTGCCTCTCACCACCTCGATGGGTTGTGCCGACGAAGCGACCACGGCTGGAGCAATGCCTGCCAGGCTTCCAATCAGAACCGTCAGCGCCACCACTGCGAAAGGAAGCCATCCCTCCATGAGTTCACCGACTGAAAGCAACTCGGGCGTGTAACTCGAACCCACATCGAGAGGCGACTGCGTGAACAGTATTTCGTTCATCAGTGGGAGAATCAGATGCAATCCGCCAATGCCGATGAGCATCGCCACGGCGCACAGCAGCACCGACTCTGCAACAATGCGCAGGGTGAGACGCCAGCGATGAGCACCCAGCAAGCGGCGCATCGCCATCTCGTGCATACGGAATCCACTCATCGACACGGTGAGATTCACGTAGTTCATCAAGGCAAAGAGCAAGATAATCAGTCCTGCCAACAGCATTGCCTTCACACGCACAAGACTGCCGTGCTGAGTTGCGCCAGTGACTTCGGGCGAGAAATAAAGACTACGCAGAGGGCGTAAGTTGTAATTCATCTTCCTTATCCTCTCCCCCTTTGCCTGCATTGCTGCTTCTCGCAATGCGTCCTGTACTTCTTGCTCATGCTCCTCTATCTTCACACCCTCATGCATACGCAGATAGACCATTCCTTCATATTTTTCGCCCGACAAGTGCTGCTCCGCCAAGGCTTGCTGCTCCAAAGGCAAAACGATGTCGTAATGGTTGAGATAGGTGTGGCGAAACGGTTCCATCACAGCACTGACCACATAGTGTAGCGTGTCGTTGATGTCGATGCTTTGCCCCACAGCCTGTTCTGTGCCAAACAGTCGCTGCGCCAAACTGGTGCTGATGACGATGGCATGAGGCTGTCGCAAAGCCGTTGCACGGTCACCATAAGCAAGTGGAAAGGCAAAGAAATCAAAGAAATTCTCGCTCACAAAATACGCATCAGTCACTTTCTCAATGCGCACACTATCGTGACTGACAACTTGGAACATTCCAAGGGGAAACGACACATTGCAACCTTCCTCCACGAATGGCAACTTGTCCATCACGCATTCCTTCGAAAAGGGACAATATTCAATCTCCCTCTTGTCTCCTTGAACTTCGAAACCCTCAACCATCGTGGTGAGCGAATAGATGCGTTCCACACCAGGATGGAAGGCATCGCGCTCCAATTCCTGATGGGCAAAGAGCAAGATGAGCAGCACAAAGGTCAGACTCACGGAGAGTCCCACCACATTCACAAAGGTATAGACTTTGTTTCGGGATAAGAAACGGAGATAGGATTTCATTCTGGGATTCTTTTTCTGAGATTCTTTTTTATCAGGGATTTAAAGGATTAAAAAGGATTTTTTCAAGTAACTTTATCCCTATAATCCTTAAAATCCTTGACGTTTTCTATGTACTATGTTTTTTTTCAAGGATTTGA
>OMTC01000366.1 GCA_900313845.1 uncultured Prevotellaceae bacterium | reverse complement strand
GCACATCTCCGTAAGCACCTGTGCGATAACTACTTTGCACGTACTTTCCATCGAAATTGAACCAGTCTTTCTGTGGCATGTCCTGATACAGGAAATTCTGGCGACCACAGTGGTTGAACACGATATCCATCACAATCTTGATGCCTTTCTTATGTGCCTCCTGCACAAAGTGGCGATATTCATCATTCGTGCCAAAACGCGGGTCTGTCTCATAATAGTTCGTAATGGCATAGCCATGATAACTTTCCTTTGGCATGTCGTTCACGAGAGTTGGTGTTGGCCAGATAGCGGTGATGCCGAGTTCTGCCAAGTAGTCGAGATGCTGCTCCATACCAGCAATGTCGCCACCATGACGAGCCATCGGAACATTCACGTCGCAGGTTTGCTCCAGCATTCCCTTCACCACGTCATTCTTCGGATTGCCATTGGCAAAGCGATCAGGCATCAGCAGATAGAGCACGTCGCTTGCATCGTAGGTCTTGCGGTTCACGCTCTCACGCGCCTTTAATTCATAAGGTATAGACTGGCGTCCTACCTTGATGGTAAACTTCTGAGCTGGTGCATTCTTCGTGTCCAGATACAGAATCAGGTAATTGGGATTCTCTTGAGTCACCACCTCCTTGATTTCTATGCCTTGAGCATCTTTCAGTGCCACTTGCTGTGTGCCCACTCCCTCACCGTGGATGAGGATTTGCAGCTCAGGATTTTTCATTCCAGCCCACCAGCAAAGCGGATGTACGTGTTGAACTTTCACTTTGGCTGCATCAGCCTGCATTGCAAAAATGCTCATAAGTACCAGTGTTAAAATTGTTAGTCGTTTCATATTAGTTTATTTTTTATTTGAATTACTTTTCGTTTTTCTTTGGCAAAATTAATATAAATTATTCACACATTTTATGATTAAAATAAAAATATAAATCAATATAAAAGCTAATTTATTTGTTTTCAATACTTTAACTATATTCCACATCGTAAAAAATATAAATACATTTTAAAATAATTACCCCCTTTTCTTGCTCTATTCCCCTCCATTATGTACCTTTGCACACACCTAACTATAGTAATGAGAAAGAATATGATGGTACAGTTTATTCATATTTTGAAGATGACTTCATTCTTCGCTTTTCGTCTTTCGCTTTTCGTTCTTCTCCTTTTCCCCCTATCCTTATCAGCCAATAAGGGAAAAACAGAGGAAGCCATTGCCACGCTCGATGCCACCATCGCAAGGAAGGCAAAATACCAAGCGCTTCGACAGCATCGCACCGACAGCCTAAAACAAATCGCTCAGCGTGCCAAAGGTCCTCAACTCGTCGAAACCTACAAGGAACTTTTCACCATTTTCTCCCGTGTGCAAACGGACTCCGCCCTACTCTATCTCAATCTTTTGGAGCGTTTGCCTAAAAATGTAAAGAACTCGAAGGACCTCGACATCTACATCTCCATCGGACGTGCCGAAATCTATGCCGTCATGGGACAATACGATGCAGCCCAATCCCTTCTGAAAAGCATCAGCATCCAGCATGCCACACCCGAGACTCGCCTTTACTATTACCACACCTGTCGGACCGTCTATGGGTGGATGGCAGAGTTTTCATCCGTGGAAGACTTCCAATCTCGCCTTCTCACCCTCACCGACCACTACCGCGACTCCATCATTTCCTGTCAAGACGCAAGCATAGGCTCCAATATCGTACGTGTGGATAAGATGCTTACCCACGGCATCGTGGATTCAGCCATCGTCATCTCCCTTGCCGACCTCGAGAAAGCCCTCATCTCCCTTGCCGACCTCTACAAATACTATCTTGCCCTAACAGCCACTGCTGACATCCAGCATGGCATCACGGAATACATGGCACTCCCTACCCTCGCCCAACTTGCCTACGAGGAAGGCGACCTCAAACGCGCCTATGACTATATGGTGTGCTCGATGGAGGATGCCAACTACTGTCAAGCACGATTGCGAGCGGTGGAAGTAAGCAACGCATTTCCCATCATCGACCGTGCCTACAAGGACTACCAAAGCAAACAGCACAGGATGGAACGCATCTTCACTTATACCCTCGTGCTACTGGCACTCCTTCTCCTCGCCGCCATCTTCTACTTACGCCGACAAATGAAGAAACTCGCTTCCACTCGTCGCCAACTGGCTCGTACTAATAGCCAACTCGAAACCACTAACCAACAACTCAACGCTGCCAATCAGCAGTTAGGACTCGCCAACACCCAGCTGCATGAAGTGAACGAAGGACTGGTGCGTACCGACCAAATCAAGGAGGAATACATTGCCTACTACCTCGGGCGCTGCCGCAACTACATCGACAGTTTCAACCGTTTTCGCCTCGATATGCTCCGACTCGCCAAGAACCGACAAACCGACGACTTGCTCCGTTCCCTCAAAAGCGATGAGCTCTTCCAAAGTCAACAAGAACAATTCTATATTGACTTCGACGAGGCATTCATCAACATCCATCCGCATTTCGTGGAGAATTTCAATGCGCTCCTCCGTTCCGACGAACAGATTCAGCCCAAGCGAGGCGAACTGCTCACCACCGAACTTCGCATCTTCGCCCTCATCCGTCTCGGCATGACGGACACCGCCGAGATTGCCCATTTCCTCAACTACTCCCTCACCACCATCTACAACTACCGTTCTCGCATCCGCAACGCCTCCATCTATTCCAAAGATGAATTCGAAAAGCGCCTCATGCTCTTATAACGCAAAAACTCTTTGTAAGAAGACAATCAATTCTTCGATTCTACTGAACCCTCAGCTCGGCGAAAGCCAATCAATCCTCCAATTTTGCAGAACTGCTCCTTCGATTTTACTGAAATGCCGAGCCCTCAACGTTTACACGGCGAGCCTTCGCCATCGCAACGCCGAAGGCTCGTTATCGAAACGCCGAGCCTTCGGCAACTAGTTGAATCCAAAGGAACGGTTCAGTCAATCCAAAAATGTGCTTCAGATTATCCCATAAAGAAATGCACCAAAACCACATACTTCAACTGAATTGACACAAGAAGAATCAAGTCGGCTAAGCCGAGAGCTTTCTTTTCGCCTTATATCATTTGTCACTTATTTTCTCTTTTTGTACCTTTGCACCAAGCTTTAAAAATAATATGTTTATGAAACCAAAAATGAAACTGTTACTAACGACTTTGCTTTCCATCTTAGTCTTATCTTCATGCAAAAACTCAAAACAAGTGTTGACGGCTGACAAGCAGGGATTCTCACTCGGTGCCGACATCAGTTGGATTACCGAATTGGAGTCGCGCGGCACGACTTTCGCCACGGCTGAAGGGGAAGTGATGGAATGCACGAAATTGATGAAACACCTCGGGCTGGATGCCATCCGTCTGCGCGTGTGGGTGAATCCTCGCAATGAATTCAGTTCGGCTGCCGACGTGCTGAAGAAAGCTCAGCGTGCCAAAGCCAACGGCATGGACATCATGATTGACTTCCACTACTCAGACACGTGGGCAGACCCTGGCAAGCAATTCATACCGAAGGCATGGGAAAGCCACACTTACGAGCAGATGCTGAACGACGTGAGTGAACACACTACTACGGTACTCCAACTGCTCAAAAAGAACGGCATCGAACCTCGATGGGTACAAGTGGGCAACGAGACATCGAACGGACAGCTCTGGCCTATGGGAAAAATCGGTGAGCAACCAGAGCATTATGCGGGTTTCATCTCAGTGGGTTGCAAGGCTGTGAAGCGGGTTTTTCCTCGCGCCCTCACCATCGTGCATCTCGATAATGGTTTCGACCGTGACCTCTATGAGTATAACCTCGGTGTCTTGCTGAAGAACAAGGTGGATTACGATGTTGTCGGTATGTCTCTCTATCCTCTTGCTGCCGTGGAATGGCATCCCACAAAGGTGAGCAGTGCGGAGGATGCCGTGAATAAGTGCATTGCGAATATCAAGTATATGTATGAGTGGTTGGGTAAGCCAACAATCATCACGGAGGTAGGTGTGAAAGTGACGGACCCTGAAGGTGGGAAGCGCATTTTGTCGAGTGTGATACAAGGCGCAAAAAAAGACACCGAAGGACATTGCCTTGGTGTCTTCTATTGGGAACCCGAAGCCGCAGTGGGCTATAATGGCGGCTACGACATGGGTGCTTTCGTCTCGGATGGAAAGGTTAACAAACCGACTATCATCATGGATGCTTTCCAAAAATGAAGAATGAAGAATAAAGAATAAAGAATGATAATTACTCATCCAATGAGAATAGTATAATTCAATGTCAACTGAGGACACGGAATTCTGATTGTCAATCATACCATTGTTTATGTGTCGCCAGACAGATAATCTTTGGTGCATAATTGATATAAAAGGTAGGGAAAAGAAAGATGTAAGTGACATTTTGATGCAAAAATAAGG
>OMTC01000383.1 GCA_900313845.1 uncultured Prevotellaceae bacterium | reverse complement strand
TTATCAACGAGGGCAAGGTTTTCGTACCATATATTATTAAATGTGCGAGAGTACATTCCTTCGAGGGTAATCTTGAAGTTGTCCTTCGTGGTGTATTCCCAAGCCAAGTTGGCACGGAAAGCCTGTGGGAACTTGAAGTTGCGGTCCACGAGGTTGATGTCGGGCTTCGAAGCCGTACCCTTCGCACTGGTGGCTGCCTCCATTGGGTCTTTGCCACCAAACTGCGTGAAGGTTGGAATATCTCCTGAATTGATGGTGGTTCCCTTCATCTCGACACCTGTGTTAGCCCAAGCATTCTCAATCCAAACAAATGGAGCACGTCCGTTGAAGATGCCGACACCACCACGAAGGAGAGAGTGGTGAGCCTCGTCGAGGAACCAACGGAAACCAACGCGTGGCGAAATCATCACGTTGCTCTTTGGTGTCTTGCCAATCTCGTCGCCATAAATCTTTGCATAGCTGCTGGCATTGAACTCACTGTTGGTGGAAGGACTGTTGAAATAGACAGGAAGGTCGGCACGAATACCAAAGGTGAGCTGGAACGCTGTGGTTGGTTCCCACTTGTCCTGCACATACACGCCAAACTGTCCTGCCTTGAACGGAGTGAGCCAACGGGTAGTACCCGTGATGCTCGCATCCGAATACCTGTAATAGAAAGTGGATGGGGTGTCGTTGAAGAACGAAGTGAGACCCGCATTGTAAGCATATTCACCATTGGCATACTGCACGAAACCATTCCTCATGTTGTAGAACTCGTTGTGCGTACCGAAAGTGATGCTGTGGTTGCCCAAATACCAAGACAGGTTATCCTCCAGCGTAAAGATGTCCTGCTTCAGCGTGTTCACGCCCGAAGAATACTCCGTTCCGATGTTAATTGTGTTCGTACCATATTTGTAACCCGTCACAGGGTCCGTCGTATATTCCATGCCCGTTGCGAGGTCGTAGAGTCCAGCATTGGTGATATAGATGGTTGGACCTTGGAACTTCACGTCGCGGTCGTCGCGCACGAGAGTGGCACCCGCACGGAGTTCGTTATAGAGATTATCGCGGAAATGCGAGTTCCACTCCAAGGAGAACGTGTGGGTTTTGTTCACCATGCGATAACTACTGTTGTCGAAATTGAAGCTATGAGCACCCAGGGACCATTTGTCGGAATAGGAGTCGTTCAACTGATAGCGAAGCGAGAGTTTGTTGCGGGTGCTGATGTTCCAGTCCACGCGACCCAGCAAGGCAAGTGCCTTCTTCTCGATGTTTTTGCGATTGTAGGTTTCACGAATCCCCGTGATTTCAGCATAGCGGTCGGAAATCGCCTTAGCCACTTCGGAAGTCATGAAATAGTCCGCACCACCTGCTGCATAGCTCGTAGGATATTCGTTCTTCTTGTATTCCAAGTTAGCGAAGAAGAAGAGTTTGTCCTTCACGATAGGTCCGCCAATCGTACCACCAAAGGTTTTGGTCGTTTCGTCGGTCAATGGCTGACGCTCACGATACTGCTGGCTGTAGCGCCCATACATGTTTTCGTCGGTGTAGTAGGTGTAAGCCGTTCCTGTATATTTGTTCGTACCCGATTTCGTAATGGCATTGATGGCTCCTCCCGTGAAACCGCTCTGGCGCACATCGAAAGGAGAAACGGCAATCTGCAACTGCTCCACGGCATCCATTGGCACGGAAAAGCCATAGGCACGTCCACCATTCGTTCCATCGCCTTCCAGTCCGAACACGTCGTTGCTCACCATACCATCAATCTGGAAGGAATTATAGCGGTTGTTCGCACCAGCAATGGAAATGCCACCAAACTTATTGTCCATCACCAGTGGAGAGAGTTTGGCAATGTCATAAATCGCACGATTCACCGTTGGCGCATTCTGAATCTGCTGCAAATCGAAACTCGAAGAAGCTCCGTTACCGCCATGAGTGGCAATACCCGTCACTGCCACTTCGTCCAGCACGTTATTCATTTCCACCAAACGTGCATTCACTTCGGTAGGCTCACCGAGTGCCAAGGTGATGTCGGTGCGAACGAAATCACGATAGCCCACATAGGAGATGGTGATGGTGTATGGACCACCCACACGCATACCCTGGATGGAATAGCGTCCCTTGTTGTTCGTCACTGCACCATACTTCGTTCCTGAAGGAGTGTGGAGCGCCACCACGTATGCACCTATCACGGGGTCGCCTTCAGCCTCCACTTTTCCACTAACCGATGAGGTAGTAACCTGCGCCACTGCCGACAAACTCAGCACAAAGCACGCAAATAAGAAAAAGATGACTCTCTTGTTCATAATTTAAAGATGTAATTTAGGATTTTCCACAAATTTCATGATTTTTTACGAATTGATGAAATTATTCCACCTTTTTCTCTCGTTTTCACTGAAAAACGTCCCCACCCCTCCATCAAAACCGAGGTTTTGCTTTGTGCAACTGATGAATTCCCT
>OMTC01000045.1 GCA_900313845.1 uncultured Prevotellaceae bacterium | reverse complement strand
AAAAGTGTTGTTTTCAAGTGCGATTTTTCTACAATGATCGAATTGTTCTGAACTAATAATGATAGGGTAGGAGCGGTAGTATGAAGACCATCCATTTTTAACTGGTCTTCCCGTATATTGCTCGTTTGTTAAGATGTTATTTACCTTTGTGAGATTTATTTCAAACTTTCCTCTATGATAGAACTCCTCTGCTATTCGGGTTTGTGTAAAACCTGACTCGTAGAGGTTGAAGATTTCATGGACAATAGATGCTTCGTAATCATCAATTACGAAAATACTTCCATGCTCTTTATCGACTCTATATCCATAAGGTATCTTTCCTCCAGCGTATCGACCCTGCTCAGCCATTGCTTTTTTACTTCGTTTGAAACGCTTGATTTTAATATCCATTTCCTGCTCTGCAAGTTCACCAAGAATCTCAAGTGTCATTTTGGAAGCAGGATTTACGCTTTTGTCATCATTAAGATATCTGATGCCATTAGTTTTAACGATGAGCTGTATTTGCCTATCTGCAAAATATTTCAATAACGAAGTAAGGACCTCCATGCGCCGTGCAAGACGAGAAACCTCCCAAATATATACACAATCAATTTGGGAATCTGTTTCAATCCGCTTCTTCATATCCCAAATACCATCTCTGTCAAGTTCAATCTCAAGAGGTCCACGTGGGGTTTCCACTGTAATTATTTCTCCGATTTTTCTGGCAGATTCACCTTTTCGAGGTACCAATATCATGTTTTCTTTACTATAGCCATCAGCTAAAGCAAGATTTATACACTCTTCTTCCTGTATGTCCAACTCTTGAAAGTTAGTTGACACACGACTCATAATAATGCACTTTGTAGTTTTATATTCCATAAGTCGTAAAAAGAATGGAGTAAAAACAGGACTACAAAATCCTCGATAATGTTCCTATGCAAAATAGCAAGATGCCGGTCACAAGGCCTTGCACGGCTCCTTTGTTGTTTTTTGAGATACGATCTACTCGACCTGATAAATCCAATTTTGTACCAATCAATCCACCGATTGCCAAACTTAATATGAAGAGGACTGGATATTCGCTCTTTGCTAAATTGGGTAGCGAAGCAGACATTCCCAACACCAGACAGCACAGTCCCAATGCATCGAAAAGAATATGTTGATATCGTTGCTGAACACCTTTGCGGAGCAGAGACCCACAAGTAGCCCCCACCAATATCGCTCCAGTGTTTACAATGGTTCCAAGCATAATAATCAAGTAGTGTTGTAAATGTTTTAATGCTTTTGTGTCCTGTCCGTTTTAATAAAAAACATACTCGCTTAAACCATTGTAGTTTAAGCTAATGCCATTTATTCAACTTGCAAAATTATTAAGAATTTATGAATTTGACAAATATTTTCTGCTTTTCACTACATATTGACCATATATTTGACACTTTTCACTTGCATAATGTATTTTTCATATCATTTATCTTTCAAAACATTTTATTATTTCTCTTTGAAAAGCCGAGTGCATTAGAACCATGTGACATAATAAAAAGACCTCCTGAAGGTATTTGCTATTCAGGAGCTTTTTATAGTTTGGAATCCGAAAAAAGAACGATAAAAGGAGAAGATGGACTGAGATGTATGTCAAAGAGTATCTCTCTCCCTTCGTAGTCCAACTTTTCAATAACTAAGGCAGACTTGTGGCTGTATTTGCTAAACACAAACAATGGGTAGCAAGAAAAAAATAGCGAACCCTATGTAAGTTTATTTATACACGCAGCCTTATTATTTGGTATCTTATCGCTTTATCATTTACAATTCTTCAAAAACAAATAGGGGAGAAATCCCCCCTAATATGTTATTAGCAAACGTTATTTCCAAAAATCCATTTTTTACTGTCCTCAGATAATATTCACCAAACGAACAACATCGCTAATATCCACATAGCCATCACCATTTATATCAGAACTCTCCCTTGCAAATGTAACAATCATCGTTGAATTCTCCGGAAGTGTTGTTGTCAAGGTATTATTCTTCACCCTCAAAAAAATAATTCCACTCCAATGCAGAGTCCGATTATCAACATGATTCCCCTTGGGAATGGGCAACGAATCACAAACGTAGTCCGAAGAATACGCGGGTACGCCACTTGTTCTGGTTCACAATCACTGCTTTGTCATCAAAGATAGAGTTGCTCATCACCAATGTGGCACCGAAGAAAAAACGTGGTGAGAAATTGCGGACAATGGCAACGCGCTCGTTGAAAACCATGTTGAAACGCATGTGCTTTGCCTTCTTAATATCGCCATTCACGGTGAGTTTGTTGCGATTATAGAGCACTACGGTAGGCAGCAAAGAAAAGTGAAGCAGCCATTTCTTCCCAAATACCCAGTTGTAGCCGTAACCTCCACCAAGACCGATGTGCCCAATGCTGATGCCTATTTCAGGAGCATTCGGATTCCTCTTTTTCAGTTCGTCGTTCGTCTTGATACTTCCTCCCTGATAGCTCACTCCCAGCAGCCACGAACCTGCTGATTGGCGCTGAATGTAGCTTTGGGTAAAGGCTGCAGGAAAAGAGAAACAGCGGTGGTTGAAGGTGTAGTATCCAGCCACATTGGTAACCTTCAGCGTCACGTCACCCGACTGCAGTTGCGACAACACATCGTTGCGATGGATGTCGCCAGTTAGGGATTCCGAACGTTGATAGCTGAAGTCGATGCTGAAGCGGTTGCTGTAGTAGTTGAGATTGAATTCGTAGTCCTTATAAATACCTTTCCATTTGGCAGGATTAATAGCGATGCCAACACCGATTCCGCGGTAGATGGCAGCTATGGAGAGCGTGTTTTTGTGGTGAGTGCTCACATTAGCTTTCGCATAGACATCGTTGATGGTACCTTTTGCATGGAACGTGTTTCCTGTATGGTTCCACCTCACCTTCAGTGTTAACCTGCCCTCGGGGCGCACCACGTAGTTCGTGTCGTAGGGAGTGTCGTAGTATCGAGTGGTAAGCACACTATCTATCCTCGACCTCATTCGCTCGCGGTGCGACTGGGTGGAATCGTTCTTGAGCAAATTGGCATGCTCACCTTTCAGTGTGTTGGTCATGCTGTTCAAACCTACAACCTCATGAGTCATGTGGGTGTTGTTCTCCAGATAGCTTTCCCCCATGTCGATAGAGACACCATGCTGTGCTGAAACCGACGTAACAGCCATCAGCATCGTGACCAACAGTAATAGCTTTCGATAGAAATTCCTCATACTTATTGCTCAGCTTCAATCGCTTGCATACTTCCTAGCCAAGCGGAATTGATGTCGATAGACAAGGCAGGCAAGTCCGAGGTATGCAGCTGCCTGAATCCAGAGGATGCGAATGTCGGGCAGTATCTGGTTGATGGTGGCACCCATCGAGTTGACACGGATGAAGGCTCTTACGCCGAAGGTGCTTGGGAAGAGCCACGACACACCCTGCCATGCGCCAGGGATGCTCGACTGTGGCCACGACACACCCGTCAGGAAGAGTAGGGGCACAGACACGAAAACCATCAGGAGCATCACGTTCTCGCGGTAACGCACCAAGCAGGATACCGTCATTCCGAAGAAGATGCATGCAATGGTGTAGGGCAGAAGCATTAGAAACAGCGTCTTGCCGTCCGCCAGTTGAGGGAAGGAGAACATACGTGGTACAGCCATAGAGAGATAGGCAGCGGCAATGGCACCCGTCATGCCATAGCACAACGCTTTGCCCCAAACAATTTGATAGGCACCACGGTAGTGCGGGTCATCGTTGGGAATGAGTTGCCCGTTCTTGTTTCGTTCGCGAGCAGTACCTGCTGCCATACCGATGCCGAGAGCCAGTGCCTGCTGCAAGATGAGCATGAGCACGGCGGGCAGCACGCAAGAGCCGTAGCCACCCGAAGGGTTGAACATCGTCACTTCATCCACTGCCAACGGTTGTGCGGTGATGGCATCCTCGCGCTTCGTGTAGTTGCCAGCTTTCTTGATGTTCAGTCCAGCGCCAAGCCTTCCTGCTTCAACCATAGCCGTCTGATAGACAGCCTTATAGGCAAGCATCAGCGACATGTCACAATAGACGCTGATGGTGCCTTGTTCGCCACGACTAATGTTTGTGGCGAAGTCCGACGGAATCAAGTAGATGCCTTTGCAGAGCTGTCGGCTCACTAACGAACGTGCCTCGTCCAAGTCCTCTGCGTAGTATTTCACATCCACGTCGGCAGTGGCGTCGCAGTCGTGGATGAACTGGCGCGAGAGAGCCGAGTGCGACTGATCGACCACAGCCACAGGCACCTCGTGAACAGCCTCGTTGTTATAAATCCACGAGTAGAGTAGTGGGTAGCCCAGTGGCACAATGACGAGGAACATCAGCACACCCTCGTCCTTCACGACTTTCACCATTTCGTGCCACCAGATGTAGAATACATCGGCGAAGTGCTCGCGTAATCTATTAAGAAAGATAGACATAGTTCAACATTGCGTTTTTAACTTTGTGGAGAACGAACCAAGGTAGCAGCGTGAAGCCGATGAGTGCCACGTGATGGAACCACGCATCGATGACAGGGAAGCCGTTCAGCACGGTCACCTGATACATCATCCAGTAGTGGCGCAGCGGGAAGAGCCACGACATGGCTTGCAGTGGCGTATCCATGCCCATAACGGGAAAGGCGGAACCGCACATCGAGATGCCCAGCACAAACCATAGCGACGAGATACTCATCGACATGCGCATTGACGGCATCAGGCCGAAGGCGAAGATACCGAAACCAATCGACGCAAGAATCTGCAAAAACGTGAGTCTCACGATGCTCCATACACCACCGAGATGCGGAAAGTGGAGTACGTAGAAAATATAAAACTGATAGAGGAATATCACGAGGGCGAACACCATCGCATGGACAATGTACTTGCCGAGTATCGCCACTACGATCTTGTTGTCCGCACGGGCAAGCCAATCCTTTCCCGTTTCAAATTTCAGTTCCATGCCCACAGAGTATGCCGAGAGCAGTGCCATGAAGAGCATGAGGATGCCTGGCACGAACACCGTGGTCAGGGTATAGTTGTAACTGCCATAAGGATTGGCAATCATGTGCGCATCGATGGCTATGGGTTGCAGCGCCGCCCTGATTTGGCGAGACGTGGCACCCTTCGCACTGAGCATCGCCTGTCCCACAGCCGCCGAACCCAGTGTACTTAGGGTCTTCAGGTCTTTCGAAGCCATCGAACCAGCCGACAGACAGGTCATGGTGTAGTAGTACGAAATCTTCGGTCGTCTGCCAGCCAGCAGTTTAGCTGCCGTTCCGTCGGGGATATAGAGGTAGGCATACACCTTTCCCTCCTGCATGGCATTGCGTGCCTCTGTCACCGAAGCGAAGCGGTAAGCCACTCGCGAGCTCTGCATGGCGTCGAGCGTGCGGACGAGTCCGCGCGACATCGAGCTGTTGTCGTGGTCAACCACCCCTATCGGCAGGTCCTTCGGCACGCCTTCATCGAGCATTGTCGTGAAGAACAATACCAGCGCAAATGGGAACACCAGCATGCAGAAGCCGTAGATACGGTTCTTGCGCAGCATGTCGAGTTCTCGAAGCGCGATGTCGAGGATTTGAGAAATATACTTCAATGCTATATCTTTTTGGGTTTCAAATTTCAAGGCGCAGGCGCCGTTTCAAGTATCAGGAATCCTTTTAATCCTTTAAATCCTTGATACTACTCCCCTCGCCCTTTGGAGAGGGACTGGGGGTGAGGCTTTTTTATTTCATGATGACTGACATGCCTGGCCTTACGCCAACGAGTTTCTCCATTGGACGTGCCTTCACCTCGAAAGTCTTTTGGTCATATTGACCACTTGCCTTCGTAGCCTTCCATACGGCGAACGAACCCTTGTCCTTCATGAAATAGACTTTCATCTTCAGTTCCTTGTCGAGGGCAGGCACTTCAACCGTTATTTCTGAACCTACCTTCACGTTCTTCAGTTGGTCTTCGCGGATGTTGAACGTTGCCCATGCATCGTCCATCACGGCAATCGACATGATTGGAGTGCCTGTGCCCACCAGTTCGCCAATCTTTGGATAGACGTCGGTCACTTCACCATCCATCTGAGCCGTCTGCACTGTTTCACGGATGTAGCTCGTCACCTCCTGCACGGCACCTCTCGCCTGTCCGACGGTAGCCGATGCAGCACGGCGTTCCTCTTGGCGCGTGCCATTCACTGCCATCTCATATTGGCTCCTTGCGACTTTCATCTGAGCTTTGGCAGCCTTGTACAATGCCTCCGCCTCGTCGCGCTTCTGAGCCGACACCACTTCCTCGTCGTACAGTTGCTGCATACGGTTATACGACTTCTCGGCAATCTCCAAGCCCGCCTTCGCCTGTTCCAAGAGTTGGGCGGCCGACTGAATCATTTCTTTGCGCGCACCGTTGCGAGCCATTTGCTCCATGGCAGATGCGGCATCCACGGCACTTTTCGCCTGCGACATCTTTGCCTGAACTTCGGGAGCCTCAATAATCGCCAGCGTATCGCCAGCCCTCACGAAGTCACCCTCCTTCACACGGAGTTCCAAGATACGTCCAGGCACTTTGCCCGACACACGATACTCTTCCACTTCCATCTCTCCTTGAATCACTTCGGGGTCACGACCCAGGGCGAGAAAGCCGATGAGCGCCACAATGGCTACTACGATTGCAAAACCTGCCACAGCAAGCAGAATATTGGTATGCTGTTCCTTTGCTTGATTTGACATAATATAATATTTACTGATTTACGAAATTTTAAGTTTCAAGGCGCAAGCGCCGTTTCAAGTATCAGGAATCCTTTTAATCCTTTAAATCCTTGATACTACTCCCCTCGCCCTTTGGAGAGGGACTGGGGGTGAGGCTTTTTCTCTCCCCATCGGGGGGCTGGGGTGAGACTTTTTTTACTTTAACACACCCAGTGCTTTTTGCAGTTCCACTTGCGAGAGTTTGACACCGATTTCGGCATCAATCTTCTTCGACTGCGCCAGTTGCCAGGCGGTCTGTGCCTCCATCACCGTGGTGAAGGAAACCGTTCCCTCCTTGAAACCGAGGTTTGCCATACGCAAGTTCTCTTCGGCGTTGGCGATATTCGCTTTCGCCATCTCCAACTTCTTGTTTGCCTCGTTCACGCGGAAGTTGCTTTGGTTCACCTGCAACTCAATCATCTCACGTGCATCAGCCAGTTCCAGGTTAGCCATTGTCGTGGCACCCTTCGAGGCACGCACCTTATATTTCACGTCGCCCCAGTTCCAAATCGGTATGCGCATCACCACACCCACGTTCCAGAAGCCTCTGAATTTCTTCTCGAAACCGTTGAACGTACTTGGGTTGGTCACAGCATAACCACCTGTCAGCATCACTTGTGGCAGGTTGGCAGCCTTCAGTGCGTTTGTCGTCTGCTTCGTCAGGTCAACCGTGTTCTGCAACAGTTTTAGTTCGGGACGATAGGCAGCGGCAGTCTCGATGCTTGCACCTTGCCATCCCGTCGTTCCTGTGCCACCCGACAATTCGTCTGCCAGCTCGTCGGTGAGCGTGATGGCGGCATCCACAGGAAGACCGCACAACTGGCAGAGCAGCATCTTCGACAGCACCAAACCATCCTCCACTTCCATCAGTGCAATCTCCGCCTCGTTCATCCTCACGCCGACACTCAGTCCGTCGCCCTTCGTGGCAACGCCCTTGTCAATCATCTTCTGCACGTCGTTCCTCAGTTTCCTCACCAGTTCCACGTAGCTCTCCGCCAACTTCTTCTTGTAGTGGAGCGACACCACCTGCCAGTAGGCATGGTCGATGCTGTAGAGCACACTCTGCTGCTTCGCCTCCAAGGAGTTGGCGGCTATTTCCTCGTTGATGTTCGCAATCTTGTTGGCAGCTATGATGGCACCACCCATATACAGAGGTTGCGTCACCACCACTCCGCCAGCGAACATATTTCTTGTGTCCGTACGGAAACCATCGACGAGACCCTGTCCCACATGGTCGAGCGCACCGCTAAATTTTCCCAAGTCCTGTGCCATCTTCATCTGCACTGCTTCAGGCAGTTGCGACACGAGAGGCGACAACGCATTCTGCAAGTGGGTGGAAGTGTTGGTACCCAGATTTCCGAGAGCCGATTTCTGGTCGTCGTTCAGGATGGAAATTTCCCGACTGGTGAATAGGTAGCCGCCCAATGCGTTCACCTTAGGTAGGTAGTTCGTGCGAGCCGACTTCCGCAAGTAGGCGTTCACCTCTTGCTTTACCTTCGCTACACTCATTTGCTTGTTGTTTCTCAGTGCCATCGCCCTGCAACTATCCAGTGACAGCACCCATGTCGTTCCTTCCTTCGGCGCTAAGCCCGAGGTTCCTGACGCATGGTCGTTCGTTTGCAGACTTTGGGCATTGCCATTAGTGGGCAAGAGTACCCACAACCCGAGTGCCAATGCCCATCCCATTACTGCCTTTATGGATCTACTGTTTCTCATTGTTAATACTACAAAAATATAATTTATAGCCTTTTAATCGTTACTTACTGCAATTTCGCAGTCATTTGAATCAATTTGGTTTATCAACCAGTATCTCGTCAACATCCAATCCACGATGGAAGTGAAAGATAACACCATTGGTTTGCGTTGCAAAAGTATTAAGAAATTATGAATTCGACAAATTATTATACAGATTTCTATACAAAGACATTTTTTATTCAACATGCTTATCAATTGAGACTTTTTATGTAAATTTGCCACCGCATGCTCTAAACAATCCTTCGGAAACGAGCAAAACATCTCCAAAACATAAGTAAACTATACTTAATTATTTGAAAAACTATCCTTATGAAAAAGCATTTACTCATGGCATTGCTCCTGTTGGCAGCGGTGCCTGCCCTTGGGCAACAATCTCGGGTCAATATCCAGTTTGACCCACAGCGCAACACCGACAACATCCTTCCTTTTAGTACGCAGGTACTCTCGCCAGAGGTGCGTGACGACCACACGGTCGTGTTCCGAGTGAAAGCCCCTCAAGCCAAGAGTGTGCAACTGACTGGCTCCATGTTCGTGGGACAAGAAGCACGTAAACGGGTGGATTTCAGCAAGGGTGACGATGGTGTGTGGACCTTGGAAGTGGGTCCGTTGCGCCCCGAAATCTATCTTTACTACATCATCATCGACGGGGTGCAGAATATCGATGCCAACAATGAATTCACAGGCCATGCCGCCATGCCTTCTTTCAGTATGCTCTTTGTGCATGGGGACGAGCCTGCATGGTATGACCCGAAGCCTGACGTGCCTCATGGAAGCATCACCACGCATTACTATTATTCGGAGGTGACGCATGGCTTGCGCGACATGATGGTCTATACAGTATCCTGTGCTGTATCTGATGGGCGGTTCGGGTGACCTGACCGAAACATGGGTGATGCACGGACGGGCGAATTTCATTCTCGACAATGCGATTGCGGAAGAAAAGGCTCGTGAAATGATCGTGTGCTTCCCTAACGACCAGATGGTGACACGCAGCCATCCTCAGCACACAGAACTGGCGTTCCCTTTGGTGGAGCGCGAACTGAAGGAGTGTGTCATCCCATTTGTGGAGTCGCATTACAGCGTTATCAAGGACAAGCACGCAAGGGCGTTGAGCGGACTGTCGATGGGTGGACGCATGACGCAGTATGTAGGTTTGCGAAATTTGGATGTGTTTGGTTCGTTGGGTATTCTCTCTGCCGCCATCGAATTGTCGGAAACTCCTGTAGTGAACGAGCCCGACGTGAACGACCGCATCGACTACCTCTTCATCGGTGGTGGCACCTACGAAACTGGTTTCATGGCGCGACACGAACGTCTGCACGAGCAGTTGGAGAAGTTAGGTGTGAAGCATGACTATTATGTGGGTGGTGGGGGAGCACATGATCTTGTGACTTGGCGCCATCTGCTCTACTTTAGATTTCTGCCGAATCTGTGGAAGGCGTTGCCGAAATGAAGAATGAAAAATAAATCAAGGATTTAAAGGATTTAAAGGGATTTGGGGCGCTTCGCTTGAAATTGTATTTAGAATTATCGTTTAGAATTTTAAATAAAATTTTATGTTTCAATTTTAAACTTCATTTCGAGCCGGAGGCGACCAAGAAAGTGGAAAGTGAAAGCTCACCCCCGACCCCAGGACCCCTCCAGCTCCCCTGAGAGGGGAGGGAGGAAAGTGATAAGTGAAAGCCTCACCCCCAGCCCCTCTCCAAAAGGCGAGGGGAGTAGAATG
>OMTC01000365.1 GCA_900313845.1 uncultured Prevotellaceae bacterium | reverse complement strand
CTTGAAATTGTATTTAGAATTATCATTTAGAATTTTAAAAATAATTTTACGTTTTAATTTTAAACTTCATTTCGAGCCGCAGGCGACCATGTAAGTGAAGAGTGAAAAGTGAAAAATCAAGGATTTAAAGGATTTAAAAGGATTCTTGATCCTTTAGCTCGACGAAGTCAAACCTGAAACCTGAAACTTGAAACTTGAAACCAGCACGAAGTGCCTTGAAGAGTAGAATGAGAATTACTGATAGTCGCGGATGCGGACGTCGATGCCTTCTGCTTGGAGCTGGGATGGGAGAGAGGAGACATCGGTGTTGCTGTAGTGGTAAGGGAAGAGGACTTTTGGCTTCACGAGTTTGGCAGCACGGACGAGCTGGTCGGTGGTCATGGTGTAAGGTTGGTTGCAAGGCATGAAGGCAATGTCGATGTCCTTCAAGTTTGCCATTTCCTCAATGTCCTCTGTGTCGCCAGCAATGTAGATGCGGAGTCCGTCGAGCGTGAGTACGTAGCCGTTGTCGCGTCCCTTTGGATGGAACTGCAAGTGACCTTCGGTGTTGTTGTAAGCAGGTACGGCATCCACACTGAATCCTTCTGCAATTTGTTGTGAATCACCGTTTTTCATGGCTTCGCCATAACCCAGCATATCGGCACAGCGCTGGTTGGTGACGAGACGGGTGGAGCTGCCACGGAGGGTGGTGAGGGCATTCTTGTCGAAATGGTCGCCATGCTCGTGGGTTACGAAAATATAGTCAGCCTTTGGCATGGAGGCATAGTCAATCACTTTCTGCCCCATCTTGCTGACTGGGTCTATCTGGATTTCCTTGCCATCAAAGACGATGCGGATGCTGGCATGCACCAGGCAATAGAATTTCACTTCCTTTCCGCTCTTCGTCTTGAAAACATCGACGGTGTAGGCACCATCCTTGTAGGTGTTGGCTGCGGCTGATGTCTGGCTGGTCACTACTTCCATGCCTGCACTTTGCCATCCTGTGATTCCTCCTTTGAGGTTGACGACTTGGTATCCAGCTTCGTCGAGTTGGAGCGCTGCATTCATGCTGCGACGACCTGTGCGGCAATAGACGGCAACGGGCTTTGACTTGTCGAGCATGGCTTTCGCTTTCTCCATGAAGTCGTCGCGCTTCACGTCGATATTGAGACACTGACCGCCGTTTCTGCTGGCAATGAATCCTTCTGCAAATTCCTCGGCGGTACGCACATCGAGCAGTTGCACGTTGGGTTGTTCGATGCACTTGGTGAAATCCTCTACATTCACGCTTTTCACGTTGCCCTGTGCGCAAGCTCCGAGGTGGAGTCCTGCCAAAGCGCATAAGAGTTTAAAGATATTTTTCATGTTTTCCTTTTTTTTGATTTGTATTGGGCAAAGATAATGCTTTTTTCGCTTAATAACCAAAGTGTTAAACAGTTTTTTTTCGAGCAGAAAGTACAAAGAGCAAATGAAAGTCAGAGAAAGATAATAATGAGTAACTCAAGTATCGCAGGATGCGGATGGTGAATGAGGAGGAAAAAGAAGGGGGATGCGACATGTTATGAGGGAGGTGAGGGCTTTTGTCGCAAATAAGTGTCGTTGTCGCAATTATAATATGAAAAAGGAATGGCTTTTTTTGACAAGAATACGTGGACTCAGTAACTTTGCAAAAGAAAATGAAGTTCAAACATAAAGATTCGAATATATGAAGAAGTTAATCATAGGTATCATCATTGCGATAGAATTGGCGTTTACCATCGATGTCCTGTTCCTGAATGAAGAGCACAGCATCACGGAAAATTGGGCGTCTTCTGTCGCTAAGTTTAGAATAGGTAATGAAGATGCAGATCAGGCAATGATAGATGATGATTCAATAGATTGCCTCGACGATTGCATGACGGAGATTCAGGACCTTAATGACTCCGACATGGAAAGGCTTCCCCAAGAATATACAATCTGAGGAAAATATCATTCGTTGCTGTGAACTGGGGCGTTTTGCGACTCGTTTGAAGGATGATTTTGAGTTTTTGTCGCAAAAAGGTAGGTTTGTCGCAAGAATTTCATCAAAAAGAATGATAATTTGTTGAATGTTTTGTAATTTCAATTTAAATTTGCGGTGTCGAAAGAAAAACGTGAAACCCGAAGGGTGAAGCGATTTCGATGACAGTGAGTTCATTCAAAAATAGAACAATAAAAAAATACGAAGAATATGAAAAAGTTTTTTGCAACAGTTATTGCTACAATCGTGTTGATGGGTGGTGCATTATCTGCTCAGGCTCAGATCATGAAAACTGCGGATTTGGAGAAATATGCAAAGGAGCGTTATGGTGACAAATGGCTCGACGCTGCTGCCAATCTCCGTGGCATGGTGAAGCTCGACAAGAACGAAAGCCTCACTTATCAGCAGGTGATTCCGGCTCCAGGTAAGACCAAGTCGCAACTCTATGTGGCGATGAATTATTGGGCAACTGCTACGTTCAAGGAGAAGGGTGCTATCACGCTCAACGACAAGGAAGATGGATGCATCATCATTTCTGCTACCATGAAGAATATTGCTGAGCATGTGGGTACCGTCAACAAATATTCTGTGAGCATCACTCCTGTGATTCGCGTCGATATTAAGGATGAAAAAATCCGCGTGAC
>OMTC01000235.1 GCA_900313845.1 uncultured Prevotellaceae bacterium | reverse complement strand
ATTCCCGATGAGGTAGTTCGTTCGGCATACGTGCATGAATGTGCTGAGCAGATGCAGATGCAGGAGGAAATGCTGTTGCGTCAGTGCAACAAGATGCGAAAAGAACACATCGAGCAGAGAAAGTTGGAGCGTGAGCGCGAAAAACAGCGCAAGGAGTTTGAGCAACAACGCAAACAGACGGAACAGCATCAACAGCAGAGTGGCAGTTCCCAACAATCTTCTGCATCGCATGCTTCACAGGCATCGCAAATACAAATGCCTCTTGCTCCTGAATTGGAAGGAGAATTGGTACCGCCACCTCCAGTTGAGGAGGATGCGTTTATCCCTCCTACCATGGATGGAGAAGCAGTGGCGGAATCCATGAACGAACAGCCTCAAGAATTCAGCACAAAGGGGCTGATAACGCCTCCTGAGAAGGAAGAAAGAAATGAGGGCTATGGATATGTTGAGAACTATCAGAATCAAGGAAGTGCGCGGGAGATTAAGCACTATAGCACAGAGGATGAGAAGTTGATAGAGATTGAGAAGTCAATCATGACTTTACTTGTGCGCTATGGTGAGAAGAAGATTGATTTGATGGCTGATGATGGTCAAGTGGTGAAGATGAGTGTTGCTGAGTTCGTGATGGGAAGCCTTGCAGATGATGATTTGCATTTCCGTCATCCTCTTTATGAGAAGATGCTTCAGGAAGTGGCACAGCATGTGGAAGAATCGGATTTTGTTGCCAAGAACTTCTTGATGAGTAGTCCGGATTTGGAAATCAGCAGAATGGCATCCGACTTGATGAGCGACAAGTATCAATTGAGCAAAGGTCAACAGATGGCAGACGAGGAATCTCTTGTGGGTTCATATATCAATAGACTTTTGCTGGATTATAAGTATCATATTCTGAACGAGCAGATACAGAGCATCGTTAAGCAAATGTCATTACCCGAAGTGGTGAACGACATCGCCAAAAGTACCAGTTTGATTCAGCAGTTCGTCAGCCTTACCGCTGTATCGCGTGATATGGCTAAGCAGTTGGGCGACAGGGTGATTCAGAAGTGATACGACATTTTTCTGAACCTTTAGCTCGACGAAGTCAAACTTGAAACTTTCTGAAACTTGAAACTTTCATTTATGGAATATACATATTAACTAAATAATTAAATAATGAGAAAAATTTGTTTGTTATTCGCGTGTATGGCTTTTTCTGCCGTCGTTTTCGCACAAAGCGATGACGTGAGCAAAAAGTTATCTGTCACCACGCAATTGTTTTTAGATGAACTAAAGGGAGAAATCAGTTTTGAGCGTAACACCCAAAACGAAAAGAAGTTAGGACTGAAGCCCGTCGATATGGATTTGAGATGGAATCGTAAGCATCGCGACCGTATGATTGCTACACCCGATACCATCGACGGCGAGGTTTTCATTTCCGCTTTCATCCGTCTTGAAAACGACAGCCAATTGAGTGAATTGGAAGCATTGGGCGTTCAAGTGCAGTGCTCGTTCGACAATGGACTGATTACAGCCAACATTCCTGTTGACAAAATCAACGAAGTGGCTGGCATCAGCAATGTTCAGCGAGTGAATGTGGCATCCTTGATGACTCCTGCCACCTACAAGGCGCGTGAGGCAACCCATGTGGACGACTTGTTGACCTTGTCCAATGATGCTATTTCGTCAGGACTTACCAATAAGTATGATGGAACGGGTGTCGTTCTCGGAGTGATTGACACGGGTATCGATTTCCAGCATATTGCTTTCAAAGACAAAAACGGCAATTCTCGCATCAAGCGTGCCTATGTCTATAATGGTAAGACTGCACAAGAGTATTCGAAATTCACTGCAACTAGTCCAACAACAGACGACCGGACAGCGGATCATGGCACTCACACCAGTTCCACAGCGGGTGGTTCAAGTGTCATTGTCAATGGTAACACAGTCACTGTGACCGACGACCATGCCAATGCCACTTATGGTGGTATGGCTCCTGGTGCCGACCTCTATTTGGCTGGTATCAATGGACTGAAAAGTACGTATTTGGCAAATGCTTTCCAAAAAATCTGTAACTATGCAGATGAAGTAGGGAAACCTGTTGTTGTCAGCAATAGTTGGGGTTCTCAGTATGGTCCCCACGACGGAACAGACGACTTTGGTACAGTTGTGTCTAGTTATTTCGGTTCCTCTCATCCCAATCATGTGTGTCTCTTTGCTGCTTCCAACGATGCAGGAAAGAGCAAGGACAACGAAGGAGGTGGTTATCATCTCTCGGGCACAGCCAGTAAGTCCAATCCTTTAGGTGCCATTCTCCGCAGTGCCACCTACACAAACACCGATGCAGGCTATTATTACACGGACATAATTGCTAACGCTTGGGCGCGTTCCACCAGTGTGAGCACTATCGCTTGCACGATTTATGTGTTGAATAGCAAAACAGGAAAAGTTCTGACAAGCGTAACGGTGACCCCTACTTCTTCCTATGGAACTTCCGTGTCGGGGTTGAGCAATTATTATGAAGGTTCACTCAAAGTTTATAAGGATTATATCTCTGGAAGCAAAGCACAACTTTTGATTAAAGCAGAAGATTTAACCTCAAAAAGCTTATATGAGACTACCCAAAACGGTGAAAAATACTATAAGAGCAATTACACACTTGCCATTCAGTTCTACCCAACGAGTGGCAGTTCGGTGATTGACGTTTGGGGTGGCGATTATTGCTATTACACTGACCATCTTTCCACGGAAGGAATCACTTGGACTGACGGTACCGACGATATGACTGTCAGCGACGAGGCCATGAACCCTAATGTCATTTCCGTGGGTGCTTATGTCACGAGCAATAGAACCACCAACTATGCAGGCACTACCACCGACCATTCCTATGAATACACCATTGGCGACATTGCTCCTTTCTCCTCTTATGCCACGGCTTCCGAGAGCGTGACGGGCTTGCAATACCCTTGGATAAGCGCTCCAGGTGCGCGTTTGATTGCAGGAGTCAATCACTATCACACAGCCTCAACGGATGATTACAGTTACTATGGTTCAAACTTTAATCAAGACCTCGTCGTCAATAGTGCCTCCAACCCTTATGCAGCCATGGAAGGAACCTCCATGGCAACCCCTGTTGCAGCAGGCATCGTGGCACTTTGGCTTCAGGCTGCCAAGGAGGTCGATAAGCAACTGACCAACGACGATGTGAAGGAAATCATGAAAGAAACCGCCATCCAAGATTCCTACACAACTACTGGACCTAATGCCTCTCATTTTGGACAAGGAAAAATCAATGCCCTTGCTGGGGTGCAGTACATTTTGGGTGCCAATGCAAGTCCTAACATCAAGGCTGCTACCACAGAACTCACTTTTGCTGGCGACCAGAAACAGATCTACAGGCAGGCCGTCAACGTGAAGGGATTCAATCTTCTTGAAGACATCAGCGTGACGCTCAACGACGAGAGCGGTATCTATAGCGTTTCGCCAACCACCATTTCTGCTGCCGATGCAAAGAATGGCATTGACTTAATCATCACTTGGGCACCTATCGATGCAGGCACGTCTTCCGCTTCTATCGTATTGTCGAGTACAGATGCAGAGCCTGTCACCATCAATATCACAGGTACTGCAGAGGAAGTTATCCCAACGATTGTCGCTTCTTCCGAGTCTCTCACTTTCGCTGGCTATGCCACCCTTTCGTATGAATTGTCTTGCAACGTGAAAGGCTTGCATCTCGAAGATGACATTTCTGTGACATTGAACGATGAAAATGGCGTTTATTCTGTTTCTCCAACTACCATCTCGAAGGATGAAGCAGC
>OMTC01000409.1 GCA_900313845.1 uncultured Prevotellaceae bacterium | reverse complement strand
TTTTAAAAGAAGTGCGAACATGGAATAAATAATGATGAAATCGGTTGAAAAACGACTTTTCTTTCGTTTTTTTTCAACTTTACTGAAGAGCTTTATGGAATTTTTAGAAGCGAATTTGTGGATTGACTGAACCGCTCCTTTGGATTTGACTAGTTGCCAAAGGTTCGTCATCGACTTGGCGAGCCTTCGGCGTTGCGATGGCGAAGGTTCGCCGTGTAAACGTTGAGGGCTCGACGGTTCTGTAAAATCAAAGAAAAAGTTCAGTATAAGCAAAGGAGAGAGTTAGCAGAATCAAAGGAAAGAGTCAGTGGAACCAAAGGATTGAATCAGTTCAATCAAAGGAGAGAGTCTGCAAAATCAAAGAAGAGTGGCTGTAAGTTCGAAGGAACGTATCAGTATCATCAGAGTGAGTGCTAACAGAGTTGTGTCTTTATTGTAAATGCATACGATGGATTTTGGTGCGAGAAGTGGTATTTTCATGGATGATGGATGCATTTTCTGAATAAAACCTTGCATATTTCAATAATTCTTGCGAAATTTGCAGCGGAAAATGATGCCAACTATCAGATTTCTTGATAGTTGGCGTTTTGATGCTCAATGATTTGTTTTGTGTTTTTTACACTATTTTTTAGTTTCTCTTAATAGGTGTTAAATACAGATAAAAGAATAGTTTCAAGTTTCAATGATAAAAGGTGAAAAGTAATGAATCAATTTAATACAAATGCGTTTATGAAGAAAATTTTTACTGTAATGTTGCTCTTTGTCCTGTCGCTTGCTGCAAGGGCATATACAGATGTGCTGATTATATCTGTGGACGGTGATTCAACAACAGTGCCAAGTTCCACGATTCTGATTGAAAAGACTGGTGACGATGTTTATCAGTTTGTGATGAAGGACTTCCAGATGGATGCCATCATGATGGGTGACATCATCGCTGATAACATCCCTGGTACGACAACGGATGGTATCACTACTTTGGATGTGACTGGGGTGCCTGTGACGATTAGTGACCCTTTGTGGGCACAGATGCTTCCTGGTCTGACTGTAAACATCAAAGCTAAATTCAATGATGAAAAGCTTTATGCAGTAGTCGATATTGACTTGACGGAACAGCTTGGGCAGATGGTGGTTGCCACCTTCGGTACGGAAGAAGGTTTTGAAACGGTAGAGGATGACAAGCCTCAGTTGCTCAACCCTGGATTTGAGGATTGGGGAATAGATGAAGAGATGGGCATCATGTTCCCTGCTGAGCCTCGCTATTGGCATTCATTCAGCAGTGCAACGGGTCCTTTCGTTCAGTTCGTGGGTAACCATTGTTTCAAAAATCAAGATGCACATAGTGGGCAGTATAGTGTAAGACTTATTTCAACCAATATTATGGGTCTTGCCATTGCCAATGGAACGATTTCAACAGGCCGTATGATTTGTGGTTCTATGACTCCAGACGAACCTGCCAACCATTCACGTCTCGATATGAGTCTCAAGGATGTGGACCGCAATGGTGATCCTTTCTATCAGACTTTCAGTGCTCATCCTGACTCTGTGGTATTCTGGGTGAAGTATAGATCCAATGCTGAAGGAGTGAGAGCAGGTATGGGTGCATACATTACGGATGGAACTTACTGCCAGATTCCTCTTCCTCACGACACGGTTTACACCAACAAGATTGGTATTGCTGAGATTACCACTATCGAACCTTGCTCCGAATGGACTCGTTTCAGCGTTCCTTTCACCTATCCAGAAACTGATCTTACTCCAAGAGCAATGTTCATGACCTTCTCCACTTGCATCATTCCTGGTGAGGGTAATGGCCGTGAAGAGCTTTGTGTTGACGATGTGGAACTCATCTACAAAGATGAAGAAGAATCAGACATCTTCGAGGTGAGAACTTCAGCAAACGACCATTCGAATCTGAATGTCATCTACGACTTGCAAGGACGCCGTCATAGCACGCTCCAGCGAGGCATCAATATCGTGAATGGCAAGAAGGTGGTTGTGAAGTAAGGCCCCCCACCTGCTCCCCCGAGGGGGAGAGAGAAAAGTGAAGCATGTAAAATGAAAGCCCCCCTCCAGCTCCCCCGAGGGGGAGGGAAGCCATCCGGATGGTATTCTCCTCCCCGAGGGGAGGACGGGAGGGGGCTTTTTTTTATTTATGAGACAAACTTTAATATTACTGACTTTTGCCATGATGAGTGCCATGGCTATGGCACAATCAACAGGAAGAGCAAATGATTGGA
>OMTC01000096.1 GCA_900313845.1 uncultured Prevotellaceae bacterium | reverse complement strand
TAATTCATCATTCGTGCACATTTGTATTCATTTGTTGACAGAAAGAAAAAAACTTCTATACTCCAATCCTCCTTAGAATAAAAACCACTTCATCTGTGTTCATCCGTGGAATCTGTGGTTGAAAAATTTGATTAATCCGCAAAGTTGCGGAAGCGGAGGAGTTCTTGCACGGCATCTTGCCAAGTGTCGGTCAAGGCAAGGTCGAGATTCTTGTATCTGCCTTTTTCTATCAGATTCTCCAAGAATGGATAGACAGGTATTTCCTCGTCCCAGAACTGACGACCGAGGAATATCATTGGCGATGAAAGCCCATAACTCAGATAGTGGTTCTGCACGGCTTCTTGGAACACCTCCTGCATGGTGCCCGCACTGCCCGGCGTGAAGATGATGCCTCCGAAGGCAATGGTCAGGATGGAATCCTCACGGATGCTATTGTCGAAATATTTGGCAATGTCCGTGGCAAACGGTGTCGATGGCTCGTGCCCATAGAGCCAGGTTGGCAAACCGAGACTGCGGAATTCTTGCTGAGGGAAACGACGCATCACCTGAAAGGCAGTGCGCAACCAGTTCTCGTCCTTGAACGATGGAGCTGTCGTCAGCATCTCTATCGCTTCATCCACTTCCTCCTGTGTTCTGCCTGCCATCCAAGCACCGAGATGCGTTGCCTCCATCGCACCTGGTCCACCTCCCGTCACCATCAGTGAATGTCGCTCGGTGAGGTCCTTACTGAGCAGAACGATTTCACGATAGGTGGCATCGGTGCGGAGCATGCCATGTCCTCCCATCACGCCCACCACCTTCAGGCGGTCGTACTGGGCAAGGTACTTGTCCAATGACTTGCCGATGCCATAGTCGTGCAAGGAGCGCGACAGCATTTCCTTTTCATCCGTTGCATGCTTTCCCATGCTCAGATAGTACTGATACACTCGTTGGTCGTAGCAATCAGCCAATGGAACGGAGTCGTCATTCACTATGCGCTCATACAGCGAACTTGCCGTATAGAGTCTTTGTGGCGTCACATTGTAGGGTACTTCCTTCAAGTGCTTCGCCATCTTTGCCAATACATCGAATCTTGGAATACTGATCATGGATGAGCTTTATCAGAGAGGTTTTTTATCAGGGATTTAAAGGATTGAAAAGGATTATAATATTCAATGAAAAAAAATCCTATAAAATCCTTCAAATCCCTGACCTTTTCTATGAGTTTTATCAAGGATCTAAAGGATTTGAAGGATTTTTCGAGTAACTTGAATCCTTTTCAATCCTTAAAATCCCTGACAATTATCTATATCATTCCTTGACCTCGAAAGGCAATGCCTGCAGATCCTTGTCGAGGGAGGAATTGCCATAGAGGATTTGGTATTTGCCTGGGAAGACAGCCAAGTCATCGTTGGTTTCCTTGTAGTAGGAGAAAGCATCGGCAGAGAGGGTGAGCTTCACTGTTGCCTTGCCTCCTGCTGCAATATCCACGCGACGGAATGCCTTGAGCGACTTGATAGGTGCTTGAGGATTGGTGAGGCTCTTCACATAGACCTGCACTACTTCTGCACCGTCTTTACCGCCTACGTTCGACACAGGAATCGTGATGTCAACGCTCTTTCCTGCCTTAATGCTCTTCTTCGACAGACGTGCCTTGCCAAACTGGAACTTCGTGTAGCTCTGTCCGTAACCGAAAGCATAGAGTGGTTCGCCCGTGAAATAACGGTAGGTGCGGTTGTTCATGCTATAGTCTTGGAAGTCAGGCAACTGGTCGGTTGATTTGTAGAAAGTGACTGGCAACTTACCCGATGGATTGAAATCTCCAAAGAGCACATCGGCAATGGCTGTGCCACCTTCCTGTCCTGAATACCAGCTCTGGAGGAGTGCATCGTAGTAAGGCTCTACTTCGCCCATGCCGACGCAACTGCCCGAACAGCTCACGAAGATGACTGCCTTGCCCGATTCGCTCAGTGCCTTGAGGCAACGCTGCTGCACGGCTGGCAATTCGATGCGACTGCGCTCGTGTCCTTCACCTTCCTGAGAGGAAGTGATACCACCCACGAAAATCACTGCATCGTAAGCCTGCACTTTCTGCTTCAAGTCGTCGAATTCAGCCAAACGACGCTCGTAGAGGTCGATGTTGAGGCGCGAATTGGTGCCTTCCGAAGCCGACTTGAAGAGAATCTCGATGTCGTAGGTCTCACCCTTCACGACGTCCTTGCTGATGATGTTTGGACCACGACGACGGAACATGCCGCTCTGCTGGAGTTCCTGACGCTGTGCCTCGGTGAGTTGCATACCTGGAGTGAAGGTGAAAGAGAGAGGTTTAGGATTGAATTCTCCGATGGTTTCTCCATTTACCTTCACGAAGTAAGTAGTTCCGCTTACGGCAAAACAGAGCTGACCTGTGAAGTCGCTGGTGAACTTACCCGTGTAGCGAGCCGTGAAGTCGTGGGATGGCACACCCTGACCAAATCCATAACCACCATCGGTCATGAAGTTGATGCGAGTGAGGTTTTCCTTGCGAACAGGATTGCTCGACCAATCGGTGGAAGCGAAGTACTCGCTGTAGAAACCTTCCTTGCCGTTGCCACGAACGAGTTGCATCTTTGGAACCTGAATGTATTCGTTCTCTATCTCGCAACCTCTCACGTAATCCACCTGTGCCTGTGGCATCTTGTTCTTGATGCCTTGCAGGATGGTGACGCAGTGGGTTGGTGTACCGCTATAGTTACCACGCATCATTTCGGCATCGTCAGCATTAGGACCAATCACGATGATGCGCTTCAAATTCTTGGAGAGAGGCAACACGTTGTTCTTGTTCTTCAGCAGCACCTGTGCTTCACGAGCGAGGAGCAGGGCATGGTCGCGGTGTGCCTGGCAATCGACAACGCTTCCAGGAATCTTGGAATAAGGATTCATCTCGTCGGGGTCGAACATACCGAGTTCGATGCGAGCCTTGATAAGTCGGCGCAGCGACACATCGATTTCCTTCTCACTGATTGTACCTTGCTTCATGCCTTCAACGAGCGACTGATAGCTCTTTCCGCATTCCAAGTCAGTACCGTTTCTCACGGCATCGGAACTGGCGAGCATGGCGTTGGCATGGGTGCCGTGGTTGTTCTTGATATAGAAGTCGTTGATGGCATCGCAGTCGCTCACCACCAATCCCTTGTACTTCCAACGGTCGCGCAGAATCTGAACGAGCAGACGGCTCGACGTGCAACAAGGCTCACCTTGGTAAGCGCTGTAGGCACACATCACCTCCTGCACGTTGCCCTCAGTGACGAGAGTCTTGAAGGCTGGCAGATAGGTTTCCCAAAGGTCGCGTCCCGATGGTTCTGCATTGAACTTGTGACGAAGTGGTTCTGGTCCACTATGAATGGCAAAGTGCTTGGCACACGCATGCGTCTTGTAATACTTAGGGTCGTTGCCCTGCATACCGAGCACCACACCCAATCCCATGCGGGAACTGAGGTAAGGGTCCTCGCCGTAGGTTTCCTGTCCACGTCCCCAGCGTGGGTCGCGGAAGATGTTCACGTTTGGAGCCCAGAACGTGAGGTTTGGCAGTGCCGACACATAAGGACCGATGTCGCCCGTGCGAGGCAGGGAGTTGTAGCGTCCACGTGCTTCGTCCGACACCATCGAGTAAGCCTTTTGTTCATTCACGTCGTCGAAAGTGGCTGCCAAGGCGATACACTGAGGAAAGACGGTCACGTCGCTCACGCCCATCAGTCCGTGGCAAGCCTCGCCCCACCAGTTGTAGGCAGGGATGCCGAGTCGCTCCACTGCTGCTGAACGGTTCATCATCATACCCACTTTTTCTTCTGGCGTCAAACGACCGATGAGGTCATCGACACGCTTCTCTACGGGCAGATTTGGATTTTGGAAAGGATAGTCGTACTTGTCCTCATCACCTGGAGAGAACGAAAGGAGGGTAGCGGAAACTGTTGCCGCCAAAAGTAATTTAATGGTTTTCATAAAGTAAATAGTAATTATTGAGGAATTAGATGATTTAGATGATATTGCAAAGATAAAGGAATTTCTTCGTATCTGAAAAAAAGAAAGGAAATAATTGTGGATACTGTGTTACAAAATCATTACTTTTGCGTTTAGATTATTACGAAACAAGGCAGAAACAAAGCAAACAAAACTCTGAGAATTCTCAAAAACTGAAGATGAGCGAGGACATCATGACATCGGCATTCGTTAAGTTGCGGAGGAAATTCCTGCAATTCGCCAAGGGTATGTTGCCCTCCGAGGAGGACGCAGAGGATGCCTTGCAAGATGCTTTCGTCAGACTATGGCAACGTGCAGACATGTTGGATTCAGAGCAGGAGGTGGAGGCGATGACGGTGACGACGCTTCGAAACATGGGGATTGACCGATGGAGAAAACGGAAAACCACTACGCTGACAGTCAGAGACGAGGAAGAGAATCCCGTGAACGTCATCGGCATCAACCAAGCGTCGATGAAGTGGCACGAGGCGGAGGAAGCGAAAGAAGAGGCGCGTGAGAAACTGAAACAGGTGGAGGCGATGATGGAACGAGAGTTGTCGCCTCAACAATTGGAAATCATCCATTTGCGAGAATACGAGGAACGCTCCTACGCTGAAATTGCCTCTATGCTCCAGATGAAGGAAACGGCTGTGAGGATGCAGGTGTCGAGAGCAAGAAAAGCAATCAGAGATTATTGGAAAATGAAGAATGAAGAATGAGGAATGCCTTAGGCATTTGGAAGTTGGAACTTGAAACTTTTGAAACATGAACAAATATTGGCTTGACATAGTGAACAGGTACTTCGAGGCGGAAACCACGGAGGAGGAAGAGCGTCTGCTGAAGCGTTTCCTTGCTTCGGACGAGGCACAGGGTGCGGAGTTCGACGAGGCACGTGCCGTGATGGGGTTGTTTGCCACGGCCCGCTCATCCTCCCTCTCAGCACGGGAAGAGTTAGAGAGTGCTTCGTCACGCACCACCGTCCCTGAGAGTTCCGCTCTCAGTCCCCAAAAGACAATCAAATGGCTCTCCGTGGCTGCAGCCGTGGTGCTGGCAGTGGGATTGTGGTGGCATTGGTCAGAGCGACCTACTTATTATGCTTGCATCGATGGGGTGGAAACCACAAACCGAAAGGAAGTGGTAGAGGCGATGCATCGGTCGATGGAGAATGTGCAACAGGATGTGGAAACGGAGGACATCATCAGCAAGCAATTAGGTGAGATGTTTAATAGTATAGAAGAATAAAATATGAAAAAGATTCTTGTTTTTTTAATACTGGCGAGTTGCCAATGGGACATAGGCTGGGTGCATCTCGGCATCGTGGACTGCATGGCACAAAAGCAAACGAGTGTGGCACGCCAATTCGATGGCTCCATGCCTTACTACCACCTGCTCGACCGTGTGGTGATTGAGGGTGGACAGGAACTGAATGCCTACAAATTGTCGCTCTACAAGAGTGTGACGGTGAAGGAAAATGCCTTCACCCCCAAGGAACTGGCTCAACAGGCTTTCATGGACATGGAGCACGATGTGGAAGAGGCTGCCAAGGAGGCCATCATCAAGGAGGTTGGACACGTCAAGGGACACCTCTACTACGCTTTCCTAATGATGAGGCAAGGCTGCTACATCTTCTACCAGAACGCATCGCTGCGGAAAGGTGGCAAGCGGGAAGCAACCATCGTTTATATGGAGGGACAAAAGAACTCCAGCATGAGCATGAGTGAACTGAAAAGAATGTTTAAAAAGAAGTAAATTTAAGTACAAAGGACAAAGGACAATGTACAACGTAGTAAAACTTAAAAACTCAAAAACTTAAAAACTCAAAAACTTAACTTATACAATCGCATGAAAAAGATTTTAACCGTGATGGCATTGCTCATGATGGGAAGCAGTGCAAAGACCTTGGCTCAAGACACAGAAGAAGTGGTGATTCTGAACCCCAAGCAAGTGTATATTCAAAAGACGGATTCGTCGATGACAGTGGAGGTGCAAGGAAAGCACGACGACCCGAACTATGTCTATAAGAAATCGATGAAGCTCGACAAGGCTGCGGCTGAGAATGCCGTGGATGTGACGGAGGAGTTCAACTTCCATTTGCCTTTCACATCATCGTCGAATTCATCGGGAAAAAAGGAATATTCCAATGAGATTCATTCGGCCGCCTTCCGAGTGGGATTCAATTCCGCCATCGGTGCTCCACAGGGACTCAGCACCAACATGGCAAACTCGTGGGAAATCGGTTTCAGTGCTGCCGACTGGTTCTTTCTCAAGAAAAACAGGAGAGTGAATTTCAGTGTGGGACTGTGGTTCAACTGGAAGAACTTCCGCATGACCGACGACAAGCGATTTGTCATCGACAATTCGGACGTGGTGCTGTCGGATTACCCAGCAGGAGCTGATATTCAGTTCTCACGCTTGAAGATTTTCAGCTTGTCCTTCCCTCTCCAAGCACATGTCAATCTCTCGCATGGTTGGCACATGGGATTTGGCCCTATCCTCAATATCAACACGCATGGAAGTCTGAAGACTCGCTACAAACTGGATGGCGAGAAATATCTTGACAAAACAAACCGCATTCATCAACAGCCCTTCACGGTTGACCTCCAAGCAGTGCTGAGCTACCGTCACTGTGGTGCTTACGTGAAGTGGTCGCCATGCAACCAACTTCGCACGACCCACGGACCAAAATTCCAAGGCATCAGCACAGGTCTGCTCCTCTTCTACTAAGAATCTTTCGATTTCACAGAACCCTTCCTTCGATAGTGCTGGCACTCTCCTCCGATTGTGCTGGCACTTTTCTTTGATTGCGCTGAATCTTTCATTCGACTCAACTGAACGTTTCCTTTGATTTCACTGAACGTTTCCTTTGATTTTACTGAACTGCCGAGCCCTCAACGTTATCACGGC
>OMTC01000214.1 GCA_900313845.1 uncultured Prevotellaceae bacterium | reverse complement strand
CGCTGATGAACACGTCACCCGTCACACCGCCACGACCAATAGCACTCTTGAAGCGCAGACCTGTATCGGTACCGCTGAATTGGTTGTCACAAACCACAAGTCGATGCATACCACCCATGTCCTCACTACCTATCACGAAACCACCATGTGCATGGAACACCGTGTTCTTCGTGATGAGAATATCCTCACAGCCCCAAGGCTGGTCCTTCTTTTGACCACCACTCTTCATACAAATACCATCGTCACCCACATCCACCGTACAATTCACGATGAGTGCGCGGTGACAATCTGAGAGGTCGATGCCATCGCCATTCTGTGCGTTCCAAGGACAACGAACGGTGATACCATCTATGATGATGTTGCTGCTATAGCATGGATGCACATGAAAACGAGGAGCATTTTGGAAAGTGACTCCTTGCAACAGCACATTCTCGCAATTGGTGATGCGGAAGAGGTCGTTACGCATGCCTTCCTGCTTTTCAGGCGTGTCGGCAATGTTCTCATAGCCCGCCTTGTGATTCCAAGGATACCACAAAGCCTTTTCTGTACGTTCGATACCGCCAAGACGCTCCTTGAAAATCTTCCACTCCGTATCACTCACCTTTCCACGCTTCACAGGTCGCCATTCAGCACCGTTACCGTCGATGATACCCTTGCCCGTAATGGCAATGTTCTTACGGTCCGTAGCACGGATGCATGGCAGCACACGACTCGATTTGCCATCCCCATCGATATACAGTTTCTTGTCGGGGGAGAAATAGATGATAGCTCCATGCACCAAATTGAGACGGATGTTGTCCTTCAGCATGATAGGTCCCGTGAGCCACACTCCCGCAGGGATTTGGACAGTACCGCCGCCTTGCTTCGTCAGTTCACTGATAGCCTTGCGGAAAGCCTCCGTGCAAAGCGTCTGTCCATCGCCCACCGCACCAAAATCCGTGAGTTTCACTTCATTGGCTGGGATGACAGGAGCCGTCGCCTTTGCCACTTGGGTTGGAAGATTCTGATAGTAAGCAGAATAGTCTTGTGCCTGAGCAGCAGTTGCCAACCACAACAAGCACACGGATAAAAACGTTTTCAGCATCATTCTTTTCTCAGTAAAGGTTTCGTATGATAATCGGTAAGAAATTTAGATAGGTTTCTTTTCGCGGTACAACAAAGTTGGTTTGCCATCGATGATAAAAGTGTAGAAATAACTGATGTTCACACCCTCAGCAACGATTTTCTCGATGGCAGCGGCAGCACCACCAGGTTTGTCCACGAGTTCCACTGTCTTCATGTCGGTGAGATTGACAGCAATGCCATGCTCCTTCAAAACGAGGTAAGCCTGCTCTGGATTGTCACAAATCACACGATAGATACCATATTCTTCAGTTTCAGCAATGGTCGAAGCCTGAATCTGTATGTTAGCCTCTTTGAGCAAACGAAGCACTTCCACCAAAGCTCCCTGCTTATTCTCAAGGAAAATTGATAATTGTTTCATGATATTTGAGTTTTTAAGTTTTTGAGTTTTTGAGTTCGATGCAGTAAAAATAATATTTTGAGAGAACCATTAAGTTGGTGAGCTTTTAGCTTTTTCAAAGATAAATCCTATGCATTAGAACTTAAAAACTTAAAAACTCACCAACTTAAAAACTTACTTCAGCACACGCTTATCGATGACGCGAGCACTCTTGCCTTGGCTACGCTCAATGGTGTTAGGCTCTTTGAGCTGAACCTTGGCACTGATACTCAGCACATTCTGCAATCTGTGAGCCAATTTTTTCTCGAGTGCAGCGATTTCTCCAATGGTTTCGAGCGCTTTTTCGAAGTATTCCTGACGGATTTCCACCTGAACGGTGAGCGTATCGAGATTGTTCACGCGATCCACGATGAGCATATAGCGAGGAGCAAACTCTTCCATACTGAGCACAACGCTTTCCACCTGTGAAGGGAACACATTGATACCACGAATGATGAGCATATCGTCGGAACGCCCCTTGATACTCGACATGCGCACTGCTGTACGTCCACATTCGCATTCACCATCCATCAGGGAGCAGAGGTCGCGAGTGCGATAACGAAGCACTGGCATACCTTCCTTCGTGAGCGTGGTGAACACCAGTTCGCCTGCCTGTCCCTTTGGCAGTGGTTCGAGTGTGACAGGATTGATGATTTCTGGATAGAAATGGTCTTCACAAATATGCGAACCGTGCTGACACTGACATTCATAGCTCACGCATGGACCCATCACTTCCGACAAACCATAGAGGTTATAGCCCTTTAGTCCGAGGCGTTCCTCAATTTCCTTGCGCATATTCTCTGTCCAAGGTTCTGCACCGAAAGCACCCACACGCAGCTTCAGGTCCTCTTTCTTGATACCCATACGGTCGATGGTTTCAGCCAAATAAAGCGCATACGAAGGTGTGCAGGCAATGCCTGTGATACCCAAGTCACGAATCAGTTTGGCATGCTTTTCCGTGTTACCCGTGGAAGCAGGTACCACCGTAGCACCCATATTCTCCACACCATAGTGTACGCCAAGTCCACCCGTGAACAGACCATAGCCGTACGACACGGAGAACAGGTCGTCGCGCGACACGCCGTAAGCGGTCAGGCATCGGCTCATACACTCGCTCCAAACAGCGAGGTCCTTGCGTGTGTAACCAACGATGGTAGCATTTCCTGTAGTACCAGAAGAAGCGTGAACACGAACGATTTCACTTTGTGGGGCAGCCTGAAGTCCAAAAGGATAGTTGTCTCTTAAATCTTTTTTTGTCGTGAAGGGCAGTTTTGTGATGTCTTCAATCGTCTGAATGTCATCAGGTATCATACCCAGTTGCTGCATCTTGTCGCGATAGAAAGGCACATTATGGTAAACATACGAAACCACTTTGTGGAGTCTTTTTCCCTGCAAAGCACTCATCTCGTCGCGGCTCATGCATTCTTTGTTTCGATTCCAAATCATTGTTTTTTTACTCTTATAATAAATGTGTGAATGAATAAGGTGCTACGAACAATCTGATACAACTTGCGTTCATTATTCTTCGTATTGTCGGCAAAATTACACTTTTAATTTTAATTGAGCAAATTTTAAGCAGTTTCCATAGCAGAATTGTCAAATATTTATCAAAACTAAAGCATTTTGTAAGTTTGCAGACATATCACGCTCCACACTTTTCACCTTTAACTTTGAGATAGAGTTACCTTCTCTCCCCCTCGGGGGAGCTGGAGGGGGGCCTTCACTATCTCTTTAATGCCTTCACCACTCTGCCAATGTACTGCTTATGCACACCAGCAGGGAAATGAGAATAGAACTGAGCAGGAAGTTCCTTCATGTTTGCCTTTTGGAAATCTTCATCGTAGAGGATTTCGCACTCAATCACCACTCGTGCTTCATTATAGTAAGGAGTGCCATTCGCAGTGTATGACAAGTGCAAATCGAGTTCCTTTGCCTTGTCCTTGTCACGTCCCGAATTGCTGCCCATATATTCGAGTATGTCGTTATCCTCCGCATCGAACTGCATGATAGTGAAGTACTTAGCCTTGTCCATAAACTGTTTCGTGTAACGAGCCTGAGCCACATAGACACTCACGAGGTCCTGTCCCCAGAGGGTACCCAGTCCACCCCAACCAATGGTCATGGCATTGCTCTTCTCCTTGTCGCCTGCACAAAGCAACCAACCTGGACCACGGAATACGGTGAACGGATTTACCTTGAAATCCTCGCGCACATTGAACTCATAGAAATCGTCGGCTTCTTCTGCTGGAGCAGGCACGGCATCGCCCTGTTTGCCACCGAAGAAATTGTAACTGATGTTCTCCCTCTTGAACTTGTCCTTTGGTGTAGGCATGTCCTTTGGATAACCGATGGAAATGATGTTCAGCGGCACGAGGTTCTTTGGCAGATGCAGAATATTTGCCACCGTCTTGCAACGCTCTTTCATAGGATAAACACCGAGCCAAACAGCACCGAGGTCGAGCCCGTTGGCTGCAAGGAGAATGTTTTCCGTTACCGCCGATGCATCCTGCACCCAATACTCACGTCCATCACCTTCCATTGCCTTATTCATATCGCCACACACCACAATGCCCAACGGAGCGTCAGCCACAGGACGCGAAGGTCC